>JAEUQP010000637.1 GCA_016789645.1 Acidobacteriota bacterium
GAAATCGGTGTCGGTCGTGGCGATGCTGGTGGTCGGCTGGGCCAGCTACAAACATTTCAAACGCGACCGTGAATGGCCGCATCTGCTTTCCTTACTTTCAGCATTGACCGTAACGTTGACGCCGTCGCTGGTGTTTCTGGCGACCTCTTCGACGATGTCCGAATGCGTGTTCACGATGTTCCAGTTGCTGGCCGTGGTGGTGATCGAATCGGCGGCGCGGTCTGAAACCGGCAAGGTCGAACTGCGCAATGCTGCGTTGGGCGGAGCCTTGGCGGCGATTGCCTTCTTGACGCGTTCCATCGGATTAGCAGTCATCGGAGCCGGATTGGTATTTTTGTTGAAAGAGCGGCGTTGGCGTTCTGCGGCTGTGTTTGTCGCCGCCGTGGCGATCTTTGCCGCTCCGTGGATGATCTATTCGCGCACGCATCAACCGACCGCAGAACAACGCCGCGAACAAGGCGGCATGATTGTTCAGGATTACTCTCAACAATTCTGGCAAACGCGCGCGGGCGATTTGAACTCGGCAGTTGTCGGTTTGGACAGATTGCCGGAACGAATGTGGTCGAACGCCATGAAAATCATCAGCAACAACACGGCCATGATTTTTACGCCCACGTTGCATCGTTCTCCGAAAATCAGCGGCGAAGAAACGTTGGAATCCGGAAAGACTTCGCATGGCCTTTCCTATGTGTTGAGTCTTGTGTTGTTAGCCGGCTTTGCGCTGGTGGTCAGGCGAAGATTGGGAATGGCGGAAATCACGGTGGTGTTTTCACTCGGAATCACCTGTCTCTGGCCTTGGGAAACCTTTCGGTTTTTATTGCCGCTGACGCCGTTTCTGTTTGTGTACTTGCTGGAAACATTGCGCGGCGTGCGCGAATTCACGCGCATCAAACTGGAAGCCAAGGCTTCGCCCGAACCGTGGCAGGCGATGGCGATTTTGGTTGGATTGTTTCTGGCATTGTTTCTGTTCGACCATAGCGCGTATCTGGCCCAACGTTCCGATCTGTCCCGCGCGGAGTATCTACCCTGGCGAGCGCTTTTCAATGAAAACAAGGATGCGTTGGATTGGATTCGTGACAAGTCGCCTCAAGACGCCGTGTTTTGTTCCATCAATCCGGCGCTGATTTACCTGTACACCGGGCGCAAAAGCGTCGCAGGTGGCAATCCTGAAGGCAATTGGGAAAACTGGAAACGGTTAAACGTGCGGTACATGGCTTATCTTTCCGTTTACCCGATTGCGGATCCCGGATTGGACGAGGGACGATTTCAACAAGCCTATCGGTCGCAGGGGCCATTGAAATTGCGCATCATGGATTTAGGACGCCCAGAAAATCGTTTGCCGTGGCGGTCATTCGGCACAACGGGCGGTTCGATCAAAATTGATACCCTGAAGTGAGCGCCGATTTCTCCAATCGAAAACCGAGCTTCGGACAATCTCTTTCGCCGCGTGCGAAAGACTGGCTGGCGCGGTTGTTATTGATCGTATTGCCGCCGATATTTTTCTGGCGCGAGACGTTGGGGTGGACGACGCTCGGCGATCAGGATGCGGTCTTCTGGTTTTTTCCTGCCTATCAATTTGCGGCTGAACAAATCACTTCCGGTTCGTTTCCGTTCTGGAACCCTTACCAATATGGCGGCATTCCGTTTTTCGCCGAATGGCAATCGGGCGTGCTCGATCCGTTGAACTGGATTCACTGGTTGGGCGCAACGTCGCGCAGTTTGACGCTTTCGCTGGAACTGAGCTTTGCCGTCGCATTGCTGGCGATGTTCAGTTACGCGCGCAGCATAGGTTTCACGCGCCGAGCCAGCATCATCGCCGCCATCATTTTCGGCTTCAGCGGATTTTTGGTTGGCCGAACCTTGTATCCCGGCTTTGTTCGCATTGTTGCTTTGATGCCGCTGGTGCTTTGTTTTACCGAACGCCTGAGCCAACGTTCACGTTGGCGCGATATGGTGTTTGGCGCACTGGTCATTGCGTGGCAAATCTTTGCCGCGCATCCGCAACCGCTGATGTATTCCTCGCTGCTGGCCTGCGCCTACGCGCTTTTCAAATTTCAAAATTCAGATTGGAAAAGCTCGCTCGGTTTTCTGCTGAAGTTCTCGCTCATGTTCATCGCTGGAATCAGCCTGTCAGCCATCCAGCTTCTTCCTGCCGTCGAATTCGCTACGAAATCCGTTCGCCAGGAATGGCCGTTTGAGCTATTCACGTTGCATTCGCTGCATCCGGCTTCGCTGTTGGTGACGCTGTTTCCGTTTTTTCATGGATCAGGCAAAACGATCTACGCGCTGCCGTACTGGGGAACGTATTGGCATCACAAC
>JAEUQP010000642.1 GCA_016789645.1 Acidobacteriota bacterium
GAGTACGACGCTGGGCAAAGCGGCTTCGCCATTGTCGCGCCCCAGCACGAACAGCGTCCCGTGTTCGCCTCGGTTTGGACGCAAGACGACTCCCGCGCCTGCCTCGCGCAGCATCCGGGCCATGTTTTGCGGAGTGATGAACGATCCGGCTGGGCCTGCCGGAGGACGCGGTTGGCCAATGGCTACAGGAGTATCGAAGAGCGTCGGTTGCGGACGGTCGGCGCGCTCGAACGAGGTCTGAATCGGCTGACTCATAACAATCGCGCCTTTCAGTTTGTCGCGCATTTGGGTGATGTCTTCCTGCTTTTTGTCGCCTAGGAAAATCGGAGTCGCGGTTAGTTCACCGCTCATCGAAGCCGACCACGCCTCAGGATACCCAATCAACGGCATATAACGCGGCTCGACCATTTCAATCGAAAACTTGTCCAGCGCCCAACCGCGTCCGAATTCCCACGCTTCCAGCCGAGGATTTTCCAATCCGTATTCTTTCAACTTGGTTTGCGCCCAATCGGCAGCGGTTTTGAACGCGGGCGAACCGGTCAAGCGCGGGCCAATGTCTTCAGTAAAGTGCGTGAAGGTTTCGTAAACCTGGGAACGGTTCAAACCTTCGTCACGGATTTTGGCAATGATGTCACGGTCAACGGGTTCTTGAATCGCCACGGCAGGCGAGGCGAACAAGCAGGAGCCAAGGATAGCAATCGTCAGCAAATAACGTTTCATGTCGGGTGATCCTTTATCGTCTTTCTGAATTAGCGAACCGTAGTTTCAATTTCCCAAAGTCGGTTGAGCAGGTGGTTTCAACTCAAATTCTTTCGGCGGTTCGGCTCCGAGCAAATGCTTGACGAAATAATCCCAGCGGCGGCGAATCATATACGGTTCGTTGCCGAACCCGTGCCCGCGATTGGGGAAGAGAATCAGGTCGAAGTCTTTGTTGGCTTTGATCAGTTCGTTGACCACGAGCAGCGTGCTGTAAAACGGCACGTTGTTGTCCATCGTGCCATGCGCCAGCAGTAATTTGCCTTTCAGATTTTTGGCATGGTTTTGATTTGCTTGATCGTCGTAATTGCTGGTGCCATCGGGTTTCGCCACCAGCAAGCCTTGCCATTTTTCGGCCCAATCGTCTTCGTACACGCGATTGTCGTGATTGCCCGCTTGGGACACGCCGACTTTGAAAAAATCCGGATGACGGAACATCGCCGCCGCCGTGGCAAACCCTCCGCCCGAATGGCCGTAAATTCCGGCGCGTTCAATGTCTATCCACGGATGTTTTTGGGCCAACTGCTTCATTCCGGTGATTTGATCCGGCAAGGTGTTGTCGCCCATATCGCCGTAATAAGCTTCGTGGAATTTTTTGGAGCGTCCAGGCGTGCCCATCCCGTCAAGTGCGACGACGATGAAGCCGAGTTCGGCCAGCGCCTGTTCGCCGCCGCGACTGGCGTTGAAGCTGCGCGGGCCAACGCTGCCAGACTGCGGGCCGGGGTAGATTTGATTGATGATCGGGTATTTTTGGTTCGGATCGAATTTGGTCGGCACGTACATCAATCCGTACAAATCAGTCACGCCATCGCGCGCTTTGACAGTGATCGGTTGCGGCGGTTTCCAGCCAGTGGCCACCAGGCGCGAGATGTCGGCTTTTTCCAGCGTCAAAACCAATTTGCCTTCGGCATCGCGCAACACCGCAACCGGCGGAACGTCTGGTTTGGAATAGCTGTCGGTGAAAAAGGCTCCAGAAGGCGCGAGCGAAATGTCGTGGTCAGCGTCTTCTGGCGTCAGCAGCTTCAAGCCTTTGCCGTCGAAGCCGATGCGATACAAATGACGAAAATAGGGATCGCGGCCTTTTTCTTTGCCGACGCCGAGGAAATACAGCAAGCGGTTTTTCTCATCTACGCGCAATACCTGCGTGACGTTGCCTTCGCCCGTGGTGATTTGATGCTTCAGCTTGCCGGTGTTTGCATCGTACATGTAAAGCTGTCCCCAGTTATCCCGCTCGGAAAACCAGATCACTTCATTCGATCCCGCCAGAAAGCGCCAGTTGGGGCCAACGCGGTTGTTGCCGGATTCAAAGAACGTCGTAACTTTTTCTTCCAACACGTCGCGGACCTCGCCGGTTTCCGGGTTGGCGATGCGGAGCTTGGCTTCTTTGTGATCGCGCGAAGTCGAAACGAAGGCGAGCTGTTTGCTGTCGGCGCTCCACTCCACATCGGCCCAGGTTCCTCCGCAAACGATGTGGTCGCAGAGCGTCGAACGATGCGGATCGGCAGGCATTTTCAGCCGAACCACTTTCGCAGTGTCCACATCAATCACGACGCGTTCGATCATAAAAATCTTGGCGTCGCCGGGCAGCGGATATTTCCAGGCTTCGAGTTTCGGATGGCCGACCTGCGTGTTGACCAGATACATTTCGCCTACGCCGCGTCCGTCGTGCTGGAAGGTGGCGATCTTTTTGGAATCCGGCGACCAAACCAGCACAGGCGAATCGCTTTTTGTCCAACCTGCGTTGTTCGTCGCGTAGCCAAAATCTTTCACGCCGTCGGTTGTCAGTTGCGTTTCCTTGCTGGTGGCCACGTCGCGCACCCACAAGTTGTAATCGCGAATAAACGCCGTGCTTTTGCCATCGGGCGAAGTGGACATCAAATCCGCGCCGACTCTGCCGCCACGTTGTTCGTTCCCGCGATTGCCAGCGGGAATTGCTGTGCATTGATTGCCTTGCACGTCGCAGCTAAAGCGTCGCCGCTCAATGTTGAATGCAATGGATTTGCCATCCGGGGAAAACTCAATTTGCTGAAACGGGAGTTTGGTTGCTTCGTACTTTGCGCCTGCAGCAGTCGAAAGCGCCGTTGCGATTTTGGCGTGGTCAAAGGCCGGAGCGCGAGTTCCGCGCGCGGGATCCACCAACACAAATTCCGCGCCGGTTTCGGTCGTTACGCGATACCAGAGCCGCCCATCAGGCAGCCAGGTAGGACGAACTCCGGCGCGCAACACCAGCGGCGCGGTGTTGTAGCTCAGGAACTTTTCGGCGCGCGCATAATCTTCCGCCGTCAAAGCCTTCTGCTGAGCCAGGCAGGGAAGCGCCATCAAACTGCTCGCCAATCCAACGGCGAAGATTGCGAACAGGAACCGCACACGTTGCAAC
>JAEUQP010000643.1 GCA_016789645.1 Acidobacteriota bacterium
CCGACGATATTGGTTCCGTAATCGCGCATCTGCAGCGCGTGAAATGTTCCTTCCTTGCCGGTGAGACCTTGAACAATAAGACGAGTATTTTTATCAACCAGAACGCTCAAAGCGGTTCCTCCGAATGTACGGAGCAAGCGAGTGGCCTGCTCTGTTTAGATTGTAATGTGGTGTGAAAGAGGGCGCAGCATAGCACAGCGATTTGATGCTGCCAAAACTTCGCTGCCAAATTGGAGCGCGTCACTGGGGTAGCTGTTTCAACGACTCTGCGGCCAGCCGTTTGACTTCGGCGTCGGAATCGCTGGCGGCAGCTTCCTGCAGGGCTTCGCGCGCGCCGGTGAATCCGATCTTTCCGATCCAGGTTGCCGCCCAACGACGCAACACCGGATTGCTGCTCTGTTTCATAATAGCGACCATTTCCGTCTGGCCGTTGCGAGTGTTTTTCAATTCCAACATGGTTTGTTCGGCCAGCGCGCGAATGTTGGCATGTTTGCTGTTAAGAAAGTCGAACAGGAAAAGGATGGATTTCCGCGAATGGCTGACATCTTTCAACTGGCAAGCTGTCAAAATCGCCGCACAGCGCAATCGCATGTCGGCATCGTCAGAAATCTCGGCTCCGCTGGGATTGGCAACCTGATTGACGACGGCATTGCGTCCTTTGAACCCAGGGAACGAAGCCAACGCGCTAACCATCGCCCGTTTGACTTCAAAATTCTGTTCGGCAAGCAGGTCAATCATCGGTTGAACCGAATCCTGATCACCAAGTTTGCCCAGAGCTTCGGCAGCGGCGACTCGAACAGTAGTGTCTTTATCGCTGAGCGAATCCAGCAGCGGATCAACCGCGCGTTTATCACAGGCCTGACTGAGTTGTTGTGCCGCCTGAACGCGCGCTTTGGCGTCCTGATTTTTCAAAGCGGCAATGGCTTTGGCGACAGCATCATCAGCCGCGGTTCCCGTCGCCAACGCCGGGCAAGGTTCGTAAATCGGCAACGATTTGACCGCCGCACTTTGCGCGTTTGCGCAAGCCGCGTTGCCCAACAGATAAACAGTCAACCAACCAACAAAAAACACTTTGAACGCGTGAATACGAATCATTAGTACCTACAGTCTACTTCTTCAGGCGGCCGTATCCGGGTTTTGCGGAGTCAACAACTTGATCCCCCGCGCAGCGTGCGCAACAGCGATGACCATATCGCTGACGGATTTGCTGTGCCAGTACATGTGCGGTTGCATATCGGTGGCGCGCAATTTGACTAGATATTCGTAAAGCAACTGCTCTCCGGCCTGCAACCGGCTTTTTTGAGCCGGAGTCAACGTGAACAGTTTATGCAGCAAGGCATAGTTGATGGCTTCCAGCGCATGCCCAAGCATACGGATTTGAAAGCGGTATCGCATCACTTCAAGCGTATTGGGCGGAGCCGCTCCGCGCGAAGCGATTTTCCCGCCCTGCCCTTCCACGGCCAACCGGTTGATCAAAGTCGGATCGGCTTTGGCGGCGTCCGCTTCGCGATCAATTGCCTGCGAATCTCCTTTCAATCGCAACAGGACGTTGTCCAGCAATTTGTTCAACCGTGGTTGCAGATCGTTCGCCGTGTATCCATGTTTCAAGCAGGAAAAATAGCTGTAAACGTTATGCATCCCGGCACAACTGTATTTGGCAATCGCCTGACGAAATTCAATGGATTCCATTTCGCCGTTAGCCACGGTGTCATGAATTTCCGCGCACATACCTTCATAAACCCTCAGCGTTTTATCTATCACGTCCGGTAAGACGATGGTTTCGCCGTAAGCATTCGTCCAGGTCGGTTGAGAAGGAGGCACCAAAATCGAAAAAGCGATCAAGCCCCACGGCAGATGTTGGCCCAGCAAACTTGGCTCATAGCGGTCAAAGTTCTGCGGATCGAAGCGAAACAGGGCTTTGGCGCTATCGCCCAAATCACGCAGGGTGTACCGGTTGCTCCCGACCGTGATCGGCTGATCCGGGCTGACGCCTGCTTCGAGAAAGGTTTTCAGAAAACTGTTCTGGTGAACCTCCGCTTCGCGCTGGAAATACACATATCGCTTTCCGTTCACTTCTTTTTCGGCGGCAAACCGCGAACAGACGTAATCCACAGCCAGAGTGCCATCGTTCAGTTTGAAGTTTTTGCCAAATGCGCGAACGCAGTGAATGATTGCCGAAGGATTGTTCAGCTCCCGCGCAAAATGAGCAACAAAATCATCGGCAGCGCGTACCGCATTTTGGAAATTCGCTTCCAGCGTAATCGGCGTCAACGGTTTCCCCGTCGCCAGATTCGGCGTCGGAGACACCGCTGGTGTAGCAGGCGTCGCACCGCCGAACCAGCCAGCTTTGTAACCAGCAGCTCCAATAGCAGCCGCTCCAACACCGCCCAATCCTAAAATGACGAATTTGCGCTTGCTCTTGTCGGGTTGAACCACAGGAGCTTTCCCCTTGGGCGTGGCCTTATCTTTACTCATGAATGAAACCCTCTGGAATTTTTTGTGGAGTTGTCACTATTGCGACAGCGTGGGAAACCGGCGGGCAAGGTAAACGATGGTTTCTCATAAATCAAGCAGGCGATTTGGTCACAATGCAGCACAAAATTGGGTTGTAGTTTTCTGTGGCCGCTTGGAGTAAGCTCGAAAAAAATTCAATTTTCAGGAGAATGGACTGACGAAAGATGATGAAAAAGATCAATCGAATTTGCGTATTTTGCGGATCGAGTAGCGGCAAGCAGGAAACGTATTCTATCCAGGCACGGGCGCTCGGACAGGCGATGGCCGATCAAGGCATTGGCCTGGTTTATGGGGCGGGTGGAATCGGATTGATGGGAACCGTCGCGGATGCTGTCATCGCTTCCAAAGGCGAGGTAATTGGAGTGATTCCTTACGCGCTGGCCAGCAAAGAACGCGCTCATCCGGCAGTCGAAATGCGTGTCGTCAACACCATGCACGAACGCAAAAAAATCATGGCGGACTTGTCCGATGCCTTTATCGCCATGCCGGGCGGCTTTGGCACGTTTGAGGAACTGCTGGAAATCATCACCTGGGGCCAGCTTGGCATTCACCAAAAACCGATTGGCTTGTTGAACGTTGCCGGATATTACGACCCGCTGCTGGCGATGATTGATCGAGCCATTGAAGAAGGCTTCATTCTGCCGCGCTATCGCAATCTGATCGTCGTGGCCTCCACCGCCGAAGCCTTGCTCGAAAAACTCTTCGCGTATCAGCCGCTGGAAGGAATTGTGAAGTGGATTGAACTGAGCGAGACGTAAACAACGTCTCGCTCAGTTTTTAGCTGACGCCGGATTCTTTGATTTCCAGAGTCCCGGCGTCTGCATCCAATGTCGCCGTTACGCCGAGCGGCAAGGTCAGTTGATCTTCGACGTGACCGATGGTCAGGCCGGAAAGCACCGGAACTTTCACACTTCCCAAAATCGCATCCAACGATTCGCCCAGCGAAAAGCCGGCAGCGACAAACGGTTTGTAATCGTTCGGCGCGCAGCCTACGCAATCGCCGAAGATGATTCCCGCCGCTTGATCCAACTTCCCTGCCAGCCGCAACTGCGTCAACATGCGATCAATGCGATACGGCTCTTCGCCAATGTCTTCCAGAAACAGGATGGCTCCGCGCGTGTCAATTTCATAAGGAGTCCCCATGGTCGTCGAAATCAGCGTCAGGTTTCCACCAACCAATCGCCCCGTAGCCTTGCCCGGTCGAATCGTCCGCAGCAGATATTTTGGCCGCAGCGAATTCGATTCCGGCGGATTTGTCGCCACGCCAATCGGAACGGATTCGAATACAGCTTTGCGAAAATGCGTTTGCGTGTAGCCAGTCAGCGCCGAAAACACATTCGGCCCGTGAAAGGTCACCAAGCCAGTTCGTTTGTGAATCGCCAGATGCAGAGCGGTGATGTCGCTGTAACCAATGAAGATTTTTGGGTTGCGGCGAATCAAATCGTAATCAATCCCGTCCAGCAATTGCGGCGCGCCATATCCGCCCTGAATCGGAAAAACGCCTTTGACTTCAGGGTCTTGAAACATCGCATGCAAATCGTCCAGGCGTTCCCCCACGGGATTGCCAAAGTAGCCGGACTTTTTGCCGATGTGTTTGCCCCATTTCACGCGCAAGCCGAAATATTTAATCGTGCGTTCGACCAGCGCTAGTCGGTCAGGATTCGTCGCCGGAGTCGAAGGCGTGATGACTCCGACCAGATCGCCGGGCTTCAATCGCGACGGGCGAATCAACGCCTGTTGGTTTTGGGCTTCAGCGGATCCATGAAACCCGGACGCAGCCAGACCTGCGGTCGCGGTCGTAACAAAATTTCTTCGATTCATTTTGAAAAGTCCTTTGGTGGAATTGGCATCATTGCCCGGCTGTGATTCAATCGCCGCGCAACTCAGGTCACAACTATTCAACAAATGACTCGATTCATCAACGAAGAATTTTTTCGCCATTCCATCGAACCGGAGCTGATGGACAAGCTCTGGGCGCAAGGCTGGCGTCATTTCGGCGAATACTTTTTTCGTTATTCGATTGCCTGGC
>JAEUQP010000647.1 GCA_016789645.1 Acidobacteriota bacterium
ATTGGTGGAAAGTCCGCCGTCCGCCGCCGTCGGGTTCGAGGCGGATTTCGTCCGCCCGACCGAATCGTAGCCGAAGGTCTGAATGGCGTATTTGCCGGTTGTGCCGTCCGGGTGGTCGCTGCCGTTCCAGCGCGTTTGCCCAGCGCCGTCATAAGCGACAAAGTTGTAGCGCGTCTTGCCGGAATCAATCGTCACGTATTCGGCCACGGCCATCCAGTTATCCCAGTAATCGCGCGTCACCTGGCCGCCGTGCCCCGACGGCTGCGTGACGGCGATCAAACGATCTACGCCGTTGTAGCTGTAGGTGACGATGTTTTCCTGACTGCCTGTGCCGCTGGTTCCGACAATATGATAGCTCTGAGCGATCTGGCCGGTGTGGTAATTGTATTTCGCGCCGCTCCAATAACTGTCAGGGTCTTTGACTTTGGTGACCAGCGCGCGCGTCGTCGGATTGCCTGTGGTCACAAAGTTGTCGTCGTAAAAATACTCCGTCACGTGGTTCGCTCCGTCGTAAGCGGCGCGCGTGTTGCCGAGCATATCGAATTTGGTGTGACTGACCGCCCGCGAAGCCGAGCCGGGAACTTCGAATTGCGTCACGGTTGTCAGGTTGGCGCGACTGGCGACATAACCCGTCCCGTAACCTGCGGTGTCGTGATTGGTCACGGTGTAGCTGGTCGTGTCGAAATAGCCGGATTCGTCGTAAGTGAAAGTGGTTTTGGCAACCAGCGTATTGTCGCCTTTGTATACCAACACTTCCGAAGGCAGGCCGAGGATGTGTTTGTTGATGTATGTCGTACTGGAGTTGTAGTTCGTTCGTGTGTAGCGATAAACGGTTGTCGCATCGCCCAGATATTCTTTGACATCGTAAGGCAATATTGCACCGCCGACCGTCGTGTAAGTGTAATTGGTTCGTCGCGTATAGCTGCCGTCTGTGATTTGGACGTTTTGCACGCGCAGGTTGGAGATGTAAGTCAGCCCCGTGTCTTTTTCGTAGGTGATGGTCGCCGTCTTGAGCGGCGTGCCGCTGCCGCCGGAGTAAGCCGCCTGGCTGGCGTAAGTCTTCGAAGTGTGCGTCAGCCCGTCTGTGCTGACATCGGTGCGAAAGACGCGGTCAATCGGATCAATCACCTTGCTGTAATTGCTGCCGGAATTGAATTCGTAGCTGTATTGCGCCACGTAATAGGTCGTGCCGCCGGAAGACAGCGCCGTCCAGCCGGAGCTTGCGCTTGTCGGACTCCAGTTTTCAGCCCATTCCTGCCGCAGCGAAAATTTCGGGCAATCGGTTTGCGCCGTGTTGCCTCCGGGACCGACCAGCGCCCCGCTGGGAGCGGAATACCCGCTGACGGATTGCATGTCATAGCGTGTGAAGGCAACGGGTCTGCCATTGCCCTGGCCTGCCACCGTCGGTACCCATTTTTCGATTGAATACATCTGTCCGTAGCTGGTGTAGAAAATGCGATGCGTGTGTCCGGTCGGATATTCAATCCACCACGGCATCCAAACCTGAGTTCCGTTCAAATTGCCTGGGTCGGTCGTCAGACTGTTGAAATTTGTCGAGATGGTGACCGGCGCGTAAGACAGCGTGACGAAATCGAAATATGTTCCACCGCGATTTTGCCGCACTTTCCGCAACAGATTGCTTTCGTAATAGAAATCTATCGTCCGCCCCATCGTGTCGGTGATGTAATCAATTCCCCAATCGTGGGAATTGTTCGACACGCTGTTGCCGTTGGAGATTTCAGCGTTGGTGATGGTGATGAAATTGCCGTTACGGTCTTTGATCTGGCTGGGCAGCATTCGTTTGCCGACGGCGTTGCCGCCGTGAGTCGGAATGATGAAGCTAATCTGCGTTCCGTTCATTGTTCGCAAAATCTTGTTGGCTCTGTCGAATTCCAGCCAGGTCGAATCGTAGCTGGTGTAAATGTTGCTGCTGTCAACTTGAGCCAGCACATGCCGTCCGCCGTCGGGGCGGATGAATAGAAAAGTATTTTTTCCGCTGATCGGATCAGAAAACGGAATGATCGAATTGCCAGACGGAATGCCTTCGATGCTGCCAAACCCTATTCTCCAGCCGACACCGGCCACATCTTTGTCAGTGTTGAAAGCGATGGAATCGCCGTTTTTCACGTAAATGTTGCTGTTGTAATACAGCGCCAGGTTGACGCCCAAACCGCCGCGTCCGGCGAGCGAAACAATTGGCGCGACAAAATTGACGTTCTGCGAACCGAGATTGATCGAACTTTGTCCGGTCGCTTCTCCGCCGGTTGGGTCGGCATTTTCACCGACCTTTCCGCCCGCCACCCCCGTCGAGTTTTTGGGAAGACTTTCCTGATAAAAGTACCCACCCAATCCTCCGACTCCCGGCTCTGGGTCGTCGTAGGGAACAGATGGAACATTGTTGACCGTCACTCGCGGCTCAGGCGCGTTTGGATGATTATTGCGAATGACATCGAGGTTCATTGCTCCCATTTGCCCGCCGGGGCCTCCGCCTGTGCCGCCACCGCCACCCGAACCTCCACCACCTGGTCCACCGCCGGGATTGCCTGCTGCTCCACCTTCTTCTTCATTTTTGATGAACAAGGCGATGGATTCGCCGGCGCTGACCACGCCGCCGCTCGATACCACTCCGTTGAGCGAAGAAACTTTTCGCGCGCTGTCCATCATCACTTTGCGAACCCATTGCGCGGAAACAAATCCGCGCCTGCTCTTCAACAATCCGGCAACACCGGCGACCAACGGAGCGGCCGCGGAAGTGCCCGTCATCGTGACGTACCGGTTGTTGGGATAAGTGGTCAACACATCAATTCCCGGAGCAGCGATATGAACATTGTTCGCGCCGTAGTTGGAAAACGTCGCCAGCAGGTCACTGTTGTTTGTGGCGGCCACTGCGATCAAATTGCTGGCGGCATAGCTGGCCGGGTAATACGGCGTCTGCGACAAATCCCAACCATTGTTGCCCGCCGATGCCACCACCAGAACGCCGGACAACGACGCGCGAGCAATTGCATCCAGCAGGGATTGAGAAAAGGCTTCGGTGCCAAAACTGCAATTGATGACGCCAGCGCCATGACTGACCGCGAAATCAATCGCTTCGACGACATCGGAAATCGCGCCGCTGCCGGTGGAATCCAGAGCTTTCAACGGCATCAAACTGGCTTGCCACATGACGCCCGCAATGCCTTGATGGTTGTTCGCTTCGGCGGCGAGAATGCCCGCCATTGCCGTTCCGTGCCCGTGGTCGTCCATCACATTGGGTGTGTCGTTGACGAAATTCCAACCGGACACGTTGTCCACGTAACCGTCGCGGTCGTCGTCCTCGTTCTTTTTCCCATTGGCTTCGCGCTTGTTGCTCCACAGGTTGCGCGCCAGGTCGGGATGCCTTGTGTCCACACCGGTATCAATCACGGCAACCACAGTATCCTTGTCGCCCTTCAATTTTTGCCAGCCTGGGATTGCGCCGATGTCCGAACCGAAAGTGCCGCCGCCTTGCCCTGTATTGTTCAAAGCCCATTGCGCTCCGAACTGAGGATCGTTGGGCGTTGACGAAGCTTGGTTGACGCGCCGATTCCGAGTGGCGCGCGCCTTATCGTTTCTGACATCGCTGACGTTGCCTGTGCCGGTGACAATGTAATTCGGCTCGGCGAATTCAATAATCGAATCCATCTGCTTCATTTCAAAAAGCACGTTGCTCAAGTCCAGATTGTCTTTGATGGTGAGTTTTCGCCCCTTGCCGCGCCCGCGCAGTTCTTTGTCGTTCTTGCCGTAAGTTTGAATGACGAAATCACGCATTGCTTGCGGCGCATCATCTTTGAATTTGACGATCATCTCACCACGCTTGTGGGCCTTCGTGATTTGTTGCGGCGTTGCCGGCTTAAACGGCAACGAATGTGGCTCGGCTTTGGCCGCGCGAAGTGCATACAACGGGCCGCAAACAAGGCTAAACGCCACAACGAAAATGAGAGTGAGACGGACTGCAACTTTGCAAGCGAGACGGATCATGGCAAAACCTCCGTGGACAATTGATCCGGGCTGCAAATGGGGATAGGATGCCGTTGCTTAGGACGTGCATCCGAAGCTGCTTTTGTGCAGCCAGGAAAACGTTTTGAATCCCGTTGTCACTGACCGGTGGCGACGGGATTTTCTTTTTCAAATCGCGCTGGAAATAACATTGGGCAACGGCAATGAATCAGAAATGACCGGGATAATCTGAAACCTGATCTGTGTGCAAGTTGTGTGGACAAAGTATCAATCCGGCAAAAGAGCCATCGAGCGATTGTGTTTAGCGATTGAATGAGCTTTGGAGTTGAGACACGTGGAAGGTACATCGCTTGCGGGGGGGGGCGTCAAGAACTTTTCTGGCTGAAGACTGAAAATAATGTGGCGTAGGAATGGGGCTGACTCAACTCTTACGCGCCAAACATCGGAACCGCAGCCGATTGGCGAACATCACGCAAAGCAACCAACTTCAATAGCCTGACTGGCCAATCGCCTCCGCCAGTCGGACAACGGCAGTCATTTCGACGATGTCGTGAACGCGCACGATGCGAGCGCCACGTAAAATGCCTATGACAGAACTGGC
>JAEUQP010000702.1 GCA_016789645.1 Acidobacteriota bacterium
TCGACTCCGGTCAGGGACGCCGCCGGACAACCGGTGATTGACATGGCAACCGGCCAGCCAAAACTCGAACCGGCGAAAGAAGCGTCCAGCCCGAATGTTCCGCTGTTGATTCTGCTGGTGTTTCTGCAACTGATTTTTGTCTGCATGGTGTATGGGCCGATTGCGGCGTATCTGGTCGAAGCATTCCCGGCGAAGGTTCGTTACACATCGTTGTCGTTGCCTTATCACATTGGCAACGGAGTGTTCGGAGGATTGTTGCCGACGATAGGGCTGGTTTCCTGCGCGTGGACGGGGAACATTTACGCCGGGCTGGCTTATCCGATGATCGTCGCGGCGATTACGTTTGTGGTTGGTTCCATCTACTTGAAGGAAACGCATCACAACCGCATCTGGGATGAGTTACAAGGCGAAAAATAAAGCGGCTACTTGGGGGCGGGCATTTCCGAAACTTGCCAGGCGATGATGCCGATGAAAATCAGGGAAAACATTACGACAAAGATAACGATCCGATTCGGCATCCAGCCCGGACGTTCCAGTTCGCCCGCTTCGGCCAGAGCGTTGGGCAATCGGAATTGGCTGTGATCCTGTCGCAGAATGCCCAATTCATCTGGCGAAGTTGTGGGAGTTGGTGTTTCCGAAACAGGCGCTGGTTGTTCCGGCGAAACGCTTCTGCCGACCGCCACCAATTTGGACAGACCGCCTTTGACCGCGCGTTTTCGTCTTCTCAGCCAGCGTTGGGCAGCTTTGTTTCGCTTCATAGCCATTTGATCCTGCGAAAATAAAAGTACAGCGCTACGCCGACGAGCAGCATGAAACTGAGCGCGCCGACGTAACCGTAACGCGTGCCGAGTTCCGGCATAAACTGAAAGTTCATGCCGTAGATGCTGGAAATCAGCGTGATGGACATCAGGATCGCCGAAATCGAAGTCAGTTGTTTCATGACTTTGTTCAGCCGGTTGCCCGACACGGACAGATAGGCATCCATGGTCGAACCGACAATTTCGCGCAAGGTGTCAATCGCTTCGACCACACGGATCAAGTGATCGTACACGTCCTGGAAATAAACCATCGTTTCACGCGAAAAAATGGGTTGATCGCGTTTGAGCAGCAGGTTGAAGATTTCGCGCACCGGCGCAACGGTCCGGCGCATAAACAACAATTGCTTTTTGATGCGAAAGATTTCTTCCATCGCTTCGGGATGGAAATCGTCAAAGATTTGTTCTTCCAGGTCTTCCAAGCGGTCTGACAGCCGATCCAGCAGCGACAGGTATTCATCCACAATCGGATCAATCAACAGATAGGTCACGATTCCACTGCGGCGTTCGGCCAAATCCGTCCATCCGCGCCAATGTTTGCGCGCGGATTCAATGGCACGAATGGGCTGGCTGTGAACGGTGACAATGTAATTCGGCCCCAGAAAAATGTTCAGCTCGCGCAGTTCCAACTGGCAATCTTCGTTCAAACTGGCTTCATACAGCACGATGAAGTAATAGCCGGAGTATTCGTCAATTTTCGGGCGTTGGTGTGGATGGCGGCAATCTTCGATGGCCAGAGGGTGAAATCCGAATTCGCGCGCCAGATCGTCGAAATCCTGGTCTTGCGGATCGGAAATGTCCGCCCAGATCACCGACAGCGGATGTTCGCAAAACTCACTGATTCGATCCGGATCGTTGCATTCGGTGAAGGTGAGCGAAGAGCGGTCAAGTACCAGGGTCTTAATCATTGTTCAGGGCGTGGCGTGGATTATTCATTGGAAGAGTTCATGAACTTGCCGCCTCCCAGCACATCGTCCAGCGCGCGCAATCGAATCTTTTTCACTTCGTTGATTTTTTCGATCACCGGTTCGCGGTTCAGAAATGGCACGTCGCGGTTGACGGTTTCCAGATTGCGCGATTGTTTGAAAATCGCCTGTTCGATTTTTTTCAGGCAATGGTTGCGGTCTTTGATCTGGGAATCGGGCAGTTTGCGCGTGTAATCGTTGGCGTAAATCACCAGCGAAGCGTACACGTCCACGTCCGCAATCGCGATCTCGAATTCGTTGGCCTGAATGTTTTTCATCGCGTTGGCCAGTCGAGCGTCGGACACTTTCAACGTCGTTTCGACGTGCGATTTCGGATTGGTTTGTTTGAGAATGCTTTGAACTTCGGTTTCGCTCAGTTGGCGGGGCAGATCGCGGTCATTGGGCTTGTTGCTCTGCCCGGCGGCCAGCGACCCCAGCGCGAAAACCAGCAACAAAATGGAAATCGTCTTTGACTGCATAACAACTCTTCTGTTTGGCGAACAATGTTTCGGGAAACCTGCGCGTGGGAGCAACGGCGATAAAATAGCATCGCTGCCCGGCGAAGCCAACCATAGTTTGCCGCGTTCTCAAAACTAAAAAACCTGTGGAGTCTTACTTATTCGCCTG
>JAEUQP010000733.1 GCA_016789645.1 Acidobacteriota bacterium
ACCTGGTTGGAAAATCCCTGGTTGCTGGTTCCGTACGAGTTATTGTCCACGCCGTCAATGATGAAATTGTTGAGCGAAGAGCGCAGGCCGTTGACGTTGAACGAAGCATCGCGCGTGCCGGTTTCTTGCGCGGCCAGCCACGAACGGCGAACGCCGGGCGACAGCAGCGCCAGATCGGCGTAAGAGCGTCCGTTGAGCGGCAGATTGACGATCTGTTCGCGGTTGATGATTTGGCCACGATCCGAAGATTCGGTTTCCAGACGGACGGCGTCAGCAGTGACGGTGATGGTTTCTGTCACTGCGCCGGCTTTCATCGCCAGGTCAACGCGTTGTCGAGCGTTGACCGTCACCTGAACGTTTTCGGCAGCGGCTTTGGAAAAGCCTGCGGCTTCAGCCGTGATGGTGTAGGTGCCAATTTTGACGTTGAAGAATTGGTAGTTGCCGTTTTCGTCCGTTTGCGCCTGAGCCGTGATGCCAGTGGCAACGTTTCTCAGGGTGACGGTGGCTTTGGGCAACGCCGCACCTGATGAATCCGTGATGGTGCCAAGCACCGTCGCGGTGTCGAATTGCGCGAACGCCGCAGGGGCAAGCGAGAAAACTGCCAGCATGGCCAGGACCAGCCTGATGGCAGAAAAGGTAGAGTTTGAACTCTTCATACATTCCTCCGAGAGTTTGATTTTGAGTGTGGTTTTTTCTGGTCAGCCAAAAAATGAAAACCACGGTAACAGCCGAACATCAGAACCGCGCAAAGTCTGTCTCAACTCTGTGTTTGAAGATCAGAATTTGGCGCATCGGCCACGATTGGATTCCAAACTCAGCAAAGCTCTTCGGCAATCTTTGCCCAATCGCTGAAAAGGAAAGAAGCCATATTTTGTGTTGAATAAAATGTTGTGATGAAACGGCGCGGATTCTACAACGAAAGGACAGTTCTCAGCCAGCCAACAGAATTCTCAGATCGCGGACATTATTGCCGGTCGGGCCGATGATGATGGCGTCGCCAAGCTCTCTGAAGAAGTTGAACGAATCGCTGTTGATCAAGTGAGCTTCGGCGAAAATGCCTTTGGCCGTGGCGCGGGTGATGGTTTCGGCATCGGCGATGGCTCCGGCAGCGGGGCTGTGTCCATCAATGCCGTCGGTTCCAGCGCTCAGCGCGACAACGTTTTCGGTTTGAAACTGGTGCATCTGAATCGCCGCGCGCAAAATAAATTCCTGGTTGCGTCCGCCCTGTCCATTGCCGCGAACGGGACAAATCGCTTCGCCGCCGGAAATGAGCGCAACCGGTTTCCCACGGTGTTTGGCTTGCAGCAGCACGATGCGCTCGATGTGCGCGAGCATCATGGCTTCCACGTGTCCTTCAACCAGATCGTCGGCCAGTTCGACAATGCAACCGAATTCTTGTTCGGCGATGCGTTGGGCTTCCAGCATCGCGCGGCGATTGTCCATCAGCAAATGATGCGTATGCAGAGCGTTCAGAGTCCCGCCTTCAGGCGTCCGGCTCGCGACGGCAGACCGCCTGAAGGCGGAACTCCGAACGACATTTGCCGGAAATTGATTGATCAAATCGTACCGCTCAACGATTTGCCGGAAGTCTTTCGCTGTCGAAGCGTCCGGCAGCGTCGGGCCAGAAGCCACCGTCGTCAAATCGTCGCTGTTGACGTCTGAAATGTAGAGTGAAACTTGCCGCGAACGTGGAGCCGCTGCCGCCAGTTTGCCGCCTTTGACTGCTGACAGATGTCGCCGAACGATGTTCATTTCGTTGATGACGGCTCCGCAATTGACCAGCGTTTTGTTGACGGCTTGCAAATCGTCAAGCGTGATGCCCGGATCAATCGGCTGTTCGAACATCGCCGAACCTCCGCCGGAAATCAGAAAGAGAACCAGCGTTTGTTCCGAATCGTGTTGCTTCAGGAGTGACAACGCTCTGGCCGCAGCCTCCAAACTGGCGGCATTTGGCAACGGATGGCCGCCGAGCAATACCGGCAATTGCGGCAAACTGCCAATCACTGCGTTGCTGACCACCACTCCGTCGGTGATTCGATCTCCCAAAATCCGTTCGGCGGCGCGCGCCATCGGCACACTCGCTTTACCGATGGCGATGACCAGCAGCCTGGAAATTTTGTCGAGGTCAATTGTCTTGTCGCCAGCGACAAGCCTGTTGCCGTCCAACTGCAAATGAGATGCAACGACGGTTTCGACATCAATCGCCGCCAGAGTTCGATGAAATATGGTCAGCGCGGCTTCGCGCAGTTTTGTTGTTGAAGTCATGAGGTTTGAGCTTTCCATTCGCTGGCCAGCATTGAATAAATCACCTTGTCCACAAATTGGCCGTTGAGTAAGCCGGCTTCACGCATCACGCCATCCTGTCGGAAGCCCAGCCGTTTGGGAATCGCGCGGCTGCGCACGTTGCCTGTGGCGCAATGAATTTCAATCCGGTTCATTCCCAGATTGGTGAAAGCGTCGTCAATCAATGCCGAAACGACTTTGGTCATGATGCCTTTGCCTTGCTGATCGGCGGACAGCCAGTATCCGATTTCCAACATGCGATTATGCCATTCGTATTCGACGACGCCGGTTGCGCCGACCAATTCACCGTTCAACCAGATGCCAGCCGACAAGGCTTCCTTGTTTTCGTATCGGCGTTTGGAATCGCGTATGAATTGCCGTGTGACTTCGGGCGTATCTGAACGGTCTACCCAGATCAACCATTCGCGCAGATAGTCACGGTTGCGATCCACCAACGCAAAGACAGTTTCGGCATCCGATTCTTCGAACATGCGAACTTCGATTTCGTCGTTCACCTTGAGTTGAAACATGGCTTATCCCTTCTGCGAAATGCGCTTGGCCATATAGATATCCGGTTTGCCGAAACCATTGGCATCAGGCATCACGCCGACAATGACAAAGCCCAGCTTCTGGTAAAACTCGTACGGATGTCCGCGCAGGTTTTTGATCTGCGCCAGATGATCCAGCGGGTTGGGATATAGATCAATACCACCCAGGGAAGTCAGCGCGTCCTCGTCGTCGCTGCCCAACCACAAGGTCAATCCTCCACGCGCAGCAATCTGAGTTTCCAGGTCTTCGATCAGCGCGCGTCCAATGCCGCGACCTTGCGCGCGCGGATTGACTGCCAGCGGATGCAATTCCCAGACTTTGCCGTCATAGGTTTCAATGCTGCCAATCCAGCCAAGCGCTGTTCCGTCATCGTCCACGGCTATGCGGCTGATGCGATTTTCAGCAAAGGACGCGAGAACTTCTTCGCGCGCATCTTCCAGCGTCGGCCAGGCATCCGGCCAATGGTCTTTGAACGCTTCGAACAGAATTTCGGCAGCTTGTTCAATCAAGTGTTGGTCGTTATTGGAAAAAGCGATGATTTGCATTGGCGGAATCCTCTCGCGTTGTTTGCTTTCCTGAAGCTGTGCTAGTTTACGAGCCTGACTTCAAACTGCAACTGGCTTCAACTGGCTAAAATCATTTATGCAATCTACACCTCTGTTTGCCGTCGGTTCTGAAAATCCCGTCAAAATCAATTGCGTTGCCGAAGCGGCCCAGGCGTTTTGGCCTGAAGCTCGAACCGTGGGCGTGAAAACGGATTCCGGCGTCAGCGCGCAACCGGATTCCGATCACGAAATGTTTCTGGGCGCTCTCAATCGAGCGCGTCAGGCGCTGGAAAAAAGCCCCGAAGCGCAGTTTGGCGTTGGGCTGGAAGGCGGAACGCTCGATACGGAAGACGGGATGTGGGCGTATGCTTGGATTGCTGTCGTTGATCGCAAGGGGCGTTTGGGAAAAGGACAATCGGGAAGGTTTTTGTTGCCGGAGCCAATTGCTCAACTGGTTCGAGAGGGAATTGAACTGGGCGAAGCGGATGATCGGTTTTTTGGCCGTTCAAATTCTAAGCAACAGGACGGCGCGATCGGGATTTTGTCGGATGGAGTGGTGACGCGGCTGGATTTATACAAACCGGCAGTCATTTTTGCGTTGCTGCCGTTCGTTCACCCGGAATTTTATGAGCCGGAATAATTCGAGAAGTAGGCAGGATTGAAAAGCTCGACGGGGCGGGATGCTAGAGGCCAATTGCAAGCTTATCAAACCTGCCTAACTGGTTGGGCTACATTGTGGTCGCCCGAACTTTCAAACCCAACAGAGAATTGACGTCTTCCATCAGGCTGGTGCAATTGAAGACCGATTTATCCACAAACCGGTCAATGCCCGCGCCCATTTTTTCCGGCAGATTGAATTCGTTCAACGCCCCGCTGAGGGCGATGATCGGAACACCGCTCAATTTGCCGCGTTCTCGCCGGATCAATCGAGCCAATTCGATGCCATCCAGCACAGGCATTTGCAAATCCGTGATAATCAGATCGGGTTGATGCGCCAGTGCCTGCACGTATCCTTCGTCGCCGTCACGAGCCGTCACGACGGAAAAACCTTGCAAACGTAAAAGTTCAGTCAGGGTCAGCCGCAGATTCAAATCATCTTCCACGACCATTATCTTGTGTCTACGGTTCGACATTGTTTTGTCCTCCGCGTTAATGAGTTCAGGGTATGGTTATCTCAACTGCGAATTTTTTACCGCGTAAAGATGTGCTATCACCGGCAATGCCTGTGCCAACAAACAGGATTCAAGAGGACGTGTTGCAAGAATTGAACTTAGCTGGCTGAACGCGCAGATTGGGCTGAACGTGCTGCTTTTGTAGTGTAGCCATTTAGGCCGAAAATTTTTTGAAGTGTTTGATCTTGGTGCAGTGTGGAAAAGGTAAAAGCGAGCCAAATTATTAATCTTCGGCTCGCTTTTAGATTGTTGAGATGTGCAAATTAGTTACGGTTCGTAACGTTTGAACAGCAATGCCGCGTTGGTTCCTCCGAACCCGAAACTGTTGGACAGGGCGTAAGTGACTCTGGTCTGACGCGCCTGATTCGGCACACAATCCAGATCGCATTCCGGGTCAGCGGTTTCGTAGTTGATGGTTGGCGGCAGAATTTGGTGATGAACCGCCAACGCCGTAATGCCTGCTTCCAATCCGCCAGCTCCGCCCAGCAAATGGCCAGTCATGGATTTGGTCGAACTGAGTGCCAGTTTGTAGGCGTGTTCTCCAAAAGCGGCTTTGATGGCGTTGGTTTCGTTGACGTCTCCGGCGGGAGTCGAAGTCCCGTGGACGTTGATGTAATCCACCTGATTCGGTTCGATGCCAGCATCTTTGACAGTTTTCAGCATGACGCGGCGTGGACCATCCAGATCGGGCAAGGTGATGTGAAACGCATCGCTGGACATGCCATACCCTACGACTTCGGCATAAATCTTCGCGCCGCGGGCTTTGGCGTGTTCTAGTTCTTCCAAAACCATGATTCCTGCGCCTTCGCCGATGACGAAACCGTCACGGTCTTTGTCGAAGGGACGCGAAGCGCGTTGCGGATCATCATTGCGAGTCGAAAGCGCACGCATTGCCGCAAATCCGCCAACCGACATGGGGGTGATCGCTCCCTCCGAACCGCCGCAGATCATGGCGGTAGCGTCTCCGCGCTGAATGATTTTGAAGCTATCGCCAATGGCATGAGCCCCTGAACTGCACGCGGTTGCTGTTGCCGAATTCGGGCCTTTGGCGCCGGTGTAAATCGAAACGTAGCCCGATGCCAGATTGACAATCGAAGCCGGAATGAAGAACGGCGAAATCCGATCCGGGCCGCCTTCCAGCATCTTGGTGTGTTCGCGCTCAAAAACTCCGAATCCACCGATGCCGCTGCCGATGTAGGTGCCGATCATTTCGGCGTTGTCTTCGGTGATTTTCAACCCGGAATCTTCCAGCGCTTCTCTTGAACCGGCGATGGCGAAGTAGATGAAGTAATCCATCTTCTTCAGCTCTTTCTTTTCTATGAATTTTCCAGGATCGAAGTTTTTGGTTTCAGCAGCGAATTTGACTTTGTGCTGGCTGGTGTCGAATCGAGCAATGTAATCCACGCCGCTCCGCCCGGCGATCAAACCTGCCCAGGTTTCTTCGGTGGTATTGCCCAGCGGACTGACCAATCCCAGCCCTGTGACGACAACCCGCTTTTTGATAATTTCGTTACTCAAGACTTCCTTCCCCGTGAAAGAGGTTGCAGCATCGCAACGGTCAACGCCCGATGGCCGGTTGTGCGGCGACCGGCGCTTGTGCGGGAAACATCGTTCCGGTTACGAGTGCTGTAAAAGACAATCAGCCACAAAAAGGACGACGTATCACAAAAGTAATCCAAGTCGTGCCTGGCTTTTGTAAGTTTTGTGCCTTTTTGTGGCTCATTTCTGAGTTGGCGAACAAGTCATAACAGGATGATCGAACTTGCGTCCAAATCCCGTGACCGAAAAGGAAGCTTACTTCCTGTGTTCTTCAATGTAACGGAAAGCGTCGCCCACGCTCTGAATCTTTTCGGCTTCTTCGTCAGGAATTTCGATCCCGAACTCTTCCTCAAATCGCATCACCAACTCGACAGTGTCGAGCGAATCCGCGCCCAGGTCGTCAATGAACCGTGCGCTCTCGGTGACTTCCGCTTCGTCCACGCCGAGTTCATCCACAATGATTTGTTTTACCTTTTCCACAATTGAATCTGCCATGAATTCCTCCAAGTAGTGTTTGGTTAATTGATAGTTGAAAATTGATAGCTGATAGTCAGCAAACGATGTGACTATCAACTATCAATTCTCAACAATCAACGCGTTCACATATACATTCCACCATTGATATTGATTACCTGACCGGTGACATAGCCTGCCTCATCTGAGGCCAAAAACGCAACTGCATAAGCGACGTCAAGATCGGTTCCCGGTCGTTTTAACGGAATTTGTTCAAGCATCGCGTTGCGCGCCGCTTCGCCGAGCACGTCGGTCATCGGCGTCTCAATAAATCCGGGCGCAACCGCGTTGACCGTAATGTTGCGCGACGCGTATTCGCGCGCCACGGCTTTTGTAAATCCTAAGAGTCCGGACTTGGCCGAAATGTAATTGACCTGACCGACGTTGCCCATTTGAGCGACGACGGAAGTCACATTGATGATTCGGCCCTTGCGGGCTTTGGTCATCATCGGCAAGACAGCCTGAGTCATCAGAAACACGCCGGTCAAGTTGGTGTTGATGACTTCGTCCCAGTCGTGTTGTTTCATCCGGAGCATCAAGCCATCGCGCGTGATGGCGGCGTTGTTGACCAGAATCGAAATCGGGCCGAGCTGCTCGCCAACTTTGGCGACGGCGGCTTTGATGTCTTCGGCGTTGCCCATATCGCCGCGAACGGCAACCGCTCGGCGGCCTTTGGCGCGAATTTCTTCGGCGACGGTTTCACATTTTTCCAGCGTGCGAGCCATCACAGCTACATCCGCGCCGAGTTCCGCCAGGGTCAAGGCGATGGCTCGGCCAATGCCTTGTGAGCCGCCCGTCACCAACGCAATTTGTCCTGAAAGATTGAACATTGTTTAGTTTGATAAGGCTTCAAGCGTTGCTTGCAAGCTGGTTTGATCTTCAACGTTGAGCAGTTTTACTTCCTTGCCAGCGTCTTTGGCAATCGCTTTGACCAAGCCGCAGAGAACTTTTCCAGGTCCGACTTCGACGAAAATTTCGACGCCCTCTGCGAGCAATTTCTCCACGCTGGCTGTCCAGCGAACCGGCGAGGAAATTTGCCGAATCAGGGCTTCGCGCGAAGTCGCTCCGCTGGTAACGATTGCTGCGTCTACGTTATTGACGATCGGGAAGCTCAAGTCTTGGAATGTCGCCGAATTCAGCGGCTCAGTCATTTGTTCCTGCGCGGGCATCATCAACGCCGAATGAAATGGCGCGCTGACTTTCAGCATCATGGCGCGTTTTGCTCCGCGAGCTTTGCACTCTTCGACGGCGCGCTCGACGGCTTCCTTGTGACCGGCGATGACAATTTGCGAAGGCGAGTTGAAATTTGCCGGAGCGCACGATTGTCCTTGGCCAATGCTTTGAGATGCCGCCGCGCAGGCTTCGGAAACCTTGTCCGCGTCAATTCCCAGAATGGCGGCCATCGCGCCCACGCCGACCGGCACAGCTTCCTGCATGAACTCTCCGCGACGACGCACCAGTTTGACCGCATCGGTCAAACTCAACGCTTCGGCGGCAACCAGCGCCGAATACTCGCCCAAACTGTGTCCGGCGACGAAATCCGGCTTGACGCCTTTTTCCGACAACGCACGAAACGCCGCAATTGAAGCCGTCAAAATCGCCGGTTGTGTGTTGGCCGTCAGTTGCAAATCCTCTTCGGGGCCGTTGAAGCACAAATTGCTCAGGCTGAAGCCCAGCGCCGCGTCCGATTCGTCAAACGCAGCTTTTGAAACCGAAAAATTATCGGCCAGGTCGCG
>JAEUQP010000742.1 GCA_016789645.1 Acidobacteriota bacterium
CTGGCCACCAGCGCCCGCCAACGCCGCGGATCGCGACTGATCGGCGCATCCCCGCTCTGCGCAAGCGGCAAACTATCCACCTGAGAGAGCGACACCAACCGCTCCGGCGGCCCCTGCCGCTCTTTCTCCTGAGGCTCGGCCAGCGTTCGGATCAATGAGCCGGAACCATTCGGCGCACTCAGCGACACCCATTGTTGTGGAATCAATAAGGCTCCGAGGAACAGTATCAGAATCACTGCGCTGACTCGTTTTCCGAATGTGAAACTTTTAGAAGTTCGTGCCCAGGAAAATTTCCTAAACCGAGAACGCGACGTACTCATAATGATCTCCTCATTGGGGGAAAGCATGAAATGGATTTGAACTGGTAATTGTCTAAGGACAGTCTTTCGAGTGTGAATTTGGGCAGACGTGCTTGTGTGGCAAGGGGCCTGAGAACCCTGGCACGAGGCATCCAGTCTGCGGTTGGCTTTTCAAAGCAACAATGCTCGCCGCTCAGGCATAGCCAAAGAGACGCCAAGTGGAGTCTTTACTTTACTCGGCGATGATTTCTGGAGTTGTGATTCGTCCCACTAAGAAGATCGTAATTTGTGGCTGATTTCCCTCATGCGAGCGAAAAAAATCGCCTTTGGGGCAAAGGCGATGAAAACGAACGATAAGTTGAAAACGACGGATTTCGTCGTAAGGAGTATGAGTTAGCGTCGCTTGGGCGGTGTTTATTTCGCTGCAATACCCTGAATCTCGAAATGCGCGCCACGCAGCAATGGGCCTGATCCAATGAAGGCGCGCGCGGGAAAATCCTTTTTGAAATAAGTTCGATATGTGGCGTTGAATTTGTCGTACAGCGTCAAATCCGGGCAATACACAGTCGCCGAGACCAGATTGTCTGGGGTCATATCGGCTTGGGCCAGCACGTCTTTGAATCCGTCCAGCATAAACTTGATCTCTTGTTCAACGTCTGCCGGAATCTGGCCGGTTTTCGGATCGGTTCCCAATCGTCCCGCCAGATACAATGTGTTGCCAATCATTACTCCATCGGTGAAGGGAAGCGAAGGGTTTTTGCCAGGCAAATTGATATTGCGTCGCGACGATTTCTGGCCGTAGCTGACCGCAGCATTGATGGCATAGGCAGCCAACAAGCCCAGCACCAAACCAGCTACCAAGCCGACAGACAATGAGCGATTGTTTTTCATAAGTGTTCCTCCGATTAGTTGTTGAGAAAAATCTTGAGTGAGTGTTCCGCAAGAGTGATTTTTGCGCGCGTGCCAAAAGGGAAGTCATACCGAGTTTTTGCGCCATCAATGTACATTTCTCCGGCGACCATTTTGGACGCGACGACGATGTCTTCGCTCGCTTCGACAAAACCACGCGTCAGCGAATACTTTCGTTTGGGTTCGCGGTACAGTTCGCGAACCAAATATTGAATTCGTTTGGAACCAAGCGGCATTTTCCGTCCGCCTGCGGAACCGATTCCAGCCGTCGAACCTGCCGCCGTCGAAATCCAGATGCCGGAACTGCGATGTTCTTCTTCGCGGCGACCGACTTTCAACAGGTACCGTGTCGTCGAAGCGGGGCATTCGTGAGCAATCAACACATCGTTGAGCGCCAATTCCGGCAATGGTTTTTCATCCAGCGTTACTTGTAACCGAGCCAGTTCTTTCGGTTTCCATTTGCCAGACAAAATCGCGTCCAACCGCGCGGCGAAGCTCTTTCGGTGGACAGAGCAGAAATGGCCTACGCTGTCGCCGGGCGCGGAATTGACGCCGAGCATCAGGCCGCCGCGAATGTAATGCGACGCGCCGAGCGCCGTGCCATCACCGCCGATGCTGATGACCAGATCGCTGATTGCCAGTTGCCCTTTGACGCGCGCGTCTGCATTGACCAGCGAAGCCTCGGCGAAAACGAGCTTTCGCTTGGCCAAGGTTTCGCGCACGGCATCCACCGTGCGCTGATGTTCCGCGTCAGCCTGCAGAATGCGTTTGGCCGTTGCATCTCCGCTCTGGGCAAATTGGGCTGCACGCCCGCCTTGCGCCAGCGCAGTTTGTTTGACGACGACCAGACATTGGTTGACTTTCATATCTACTGAAGTGTTCTTGGTTGGAACGAAGAGGCTCGCGAAGGAATGTTGTGTTCGCTTCTGTTTAACGCCGTTCGACAATCTCTTCAAATGTTCTGGCTTGGTCGCTGTGGTAATCCTGTTGCGCTTTGACCATTGCCTCTTTCACTTTCTCCAAATTCAATTTGCCGTTCACGGGAACGTAAATGCTTTCATCCCCCATCGTTGAAAAGTGTTTATCAATCATGTCCAGGTAGCCAGTTTTCTTCAGGCGTTGATTTCCCAGAACCTGAATGCAAGTGACAGCCAGCAAGTAATAGGGAGCTTTGGGGCCATCAAAATATCCGCGTACCTTTTCCCGCTCTGCGGCGCTGCCAGTGCTTAGCAGAATGTTTGCAGCTTTCAGTTGCTGCTCCAACCCATCAATTTCTGTAGGCCCAGGAACGTCTATAACAGGAGATGTTTCGGACATGGTAGATGTGCTGACGGACAAGACTGCTGTCGGCGTCGGAGTCGGCGAAACCAACTCTGTGTCACGAGAGAAGACGCCAGCATTGTTTAACGCGACGATCAATCCAGTTGTAGCCGTAATGATCGCCGCCACAGCGGTCAGAATGCCGGGCAAGGTTTGCCACCATGACTGCGATTTAGCAGGTTCAACAGGCATTTCTGTTCTCCTTTTTCGAATTAGCGTCCTTCGACAAGCTATTGGTAAACGACGAAGAAATCGTTGTCGAGGAAATCGTACTTTTCGACCTGTCTGTAGCCTGCAGCGTTCATCCATCCATCCAGGTCGTCCACTTTGTAGATCAGCTTTTCGTGCCCGGCAGGCCAGGTTTTGCTGAAATCAATCACGGCGATGCGTCCATTGTTGCGCAGGTATTTTTTCAAGCCTTTCAAATAGGTCGGTTGGTTGGCGATGTGATGCAAGGTGTCAATGATGACGATCAGGTCAACTTTTTCCGGCAGCTTGGGATCGTCCTCGCCGCCCATGATGGTTTTGATATTGGTCAGCTTTTGTTCCGCAGCGGTTTTTTCGACGTATTTGATCAGTTCGGGGTCAATATCTACGGCATAAACGATGCCTTTAGGGGCGACTTGTTTGGCCAACGGGCGGGTGAACAATCCGGAACCGGAACCAATGTCAGCAACGCGGTCGCCCGGTTTGACCTTCAACGTTTCGATGACTTTGGCGACTTGCAGTTCAGTTTGGCGGCGTTCGGATTCCAGCAGTTTGATGTATTCGTCGGCAGAACGACCGCCGCGCGATTGGCCCTGCGGTTGTTGAGCAAATGCGGCGATACCGCACAGCAGCACCATTGTGAAAAGAACGAATGCTTTGAAGTTCATAAATCCTCCGAGTAAGACAACGTAAAATGCTTAGGCTGGTTCTTCATCTGGCAGCCAGCCAAAAGCGCGAGACACGTAAAAGATGATGATTCCCGCCAGAATGGTCAGGAGCGCCGCGCCTGTGGGTTTCGGGTTCGTTCGTAAGCCCTGCGCGAAGACAACCAATTCAACCAGTAAAAACAACGCAGGAGTGACCGGATACCCTGGCGTGCGAAAAATCGTTGGTCCGTTGGTTTTTTGCCGATACGAAACGATCCACACTCCGGCGACAGTGAGTGCAGCCATCAGCGACAACGCCGAACCAACGTAAGTCAGCAGATTGCCGAACTCACCGGTGAGCACCAGCAGAATAGCGACTATGGATTGCGCCAAGATGGAAGCCGTCGGCGCGCCGCCCTGTTTGCCCAACCTGCGAAAAATGGAAGGGCCAAGTCCATCGCCGGCCATAGCGTAATAGACGCGCGGCCCTGCGGCAGTCATGGCGCTGACCGAACCCAGAATCGTCAGCGTGATGATGACGCTGACAAAAGTTGCGCCGGTTTCACCGAACAACAAACTGGCGGCTTGTTTGCCAATGGCGACATCGGGTTTCCAGGCATCGGCGGGAATGGTGTACAGAAACAAAATGTTCAGCGCCAGATACAGCACCGTGACGATCAACGTTCCGCCGATCAATGCGCGTGGCAATGTGTGGCGCGGGTCTTTGACTTCGCCCGCCAGATACGAAGCCGCGTTCCAGCCGCTGTAGGCGAAACTGACCTGAATCAACGCCACCCACCATAACCCGGACGAAGAGGAAGTTTGCACAACGCCTTGCCATTGTCCGCGCCCAGTCGCAAAGCCCGCGAACACCAGCAGGATGATGGAGCCAACGACCAAACTGGCGATGATCGTTTGCAATTTGCCACTGTGGCGAACTCCTGTGGAGTGAAACAGCGCCAGGCCTGCAATCAGCAGCGATGCCAGCAATGACCCTTGCGTGATTGTGAGAGTACCGCCAAAGGACAAATCGCCCGGCAAGGGAATTTGCCAGGGCAACGACAAGACGGCTGCTTGAACATCCCAATGAAACACTTCGGCAGCGTAATTTGCCGCCCCAAGCGATGAGGCCGCGATGGCTGCGGAAAACCCGACCAGAAAGGAAATCCAGCCGCTGACGAATCCCCAAAGCTTGCCATAAATGTGCGACAGGTACTGATATTCGCCGCCTGCATCGGGCATGCGCGTCGCCAGTTCGGCGTAACACAATGCGCCGGACATGGCGATCAAACCGCCCAGCGCCCACACGCCCAAAGTTGCCAATCCGCTGCCTGTCGCCGTTCGCACAAATGCCGGGACTGTGAAGATTCCTGTGCCGATCATATTCGTGACAACGAATGCCGCCGCCGCCCAAACGCCGAGCGCGCGGCGCAGTCCATTGCCAGAAGTCTTGGACTCGTTTTCAGTCATTTCACTCCTTCATTGATAAGCAGATTATCGCTGTGCGGGCACTATACAATGTGGGATTGGAGGGCGCTACTGAACGAGGCTGTCATATCCAAATCGAAAAACTTGTGCTGTAATCAGCACCGCTAAGTTGAATTCGTTTGTTGATGGAGGTCATCAATTCGTGGAAAACGTTGAGGCAATGGAACGGAATTCTGGCTGGTGGAAACGCGCAGTGTTGGTGTTGGTGATGGGGTGGGCGGTCTTCGCACTGAGCGGCGCACCAGGCAATGCCCAGCATCAAACCGTCAATGAAGAATCGAAACTCGATCCGTTGCAGGTTCGTTTGGGCGAACGACTTTTCCGCGAAGTTCGGTTTACAACAACTCAAGGCGATTTGCTGACCAGTTGCGCCATCTGTCATCTGACCGATCAGGACCCGCAAGGTCGTCGCGTCTTTACGGACTTTTTCAATCGCAGTTGGATTCCATTTCGCCGCGAAGATCCGCGTCGCACGGAGATTCGTAATTCGCCGACATTGCTGGATGTAGCGTTGATGCCGCGGTTGCATTTGGACGGCGAATTCAAATCGCTGGAAGAATTGGTTGCCGGAACGTTCAGCGGACGTCCGATGGGCTGGTTGCCAGGCGAAGAAGAACAGGCGTTCGATCAAATTCAATCGGTTCTGCTCGCAGATAAAGCGACCGAAGGTTCCGCGTCGTATCGCGAACAATTCAAAGCCGCATTCAACGTCGAATTGGAAAAACTCAGCCGCGATCAAATCATCGGTTTGGTGTCCAAAGCCGTCGCCGATTTCATGCGAACGATGCGCAGTCGGCAGGATTCGCCTTACGACCGGTTCGTGAAGCTGAACGGATTGGAGGCCGCTCCGACGGCTGGCGAATCTGCCAAAGCCTTTGCTGCGCGCACGCTGACCAAGCTGACCGAACTGGAAGCGAAGAATTCATTGAAATTCGGCAACGGATTCAATCGCTCGGCGCTGGAAGGCTTCAGGATTTTTCTACGAACAGAAGGCGCGACTTCCGTTGGAAATTGTGTCGCTTGCCACGCACCACCGCTGTTCACCGATAACTCTTTTCACAATTTAGGCGTCAGCCAGGCGGAGTTTGATCGGTTGAACGGAGAAGGGAAATTCGCGCAACTTGCCATTCCCAACGCGGCAGCCGCCAAACGCCCGTCAGCGCAATTCCGCGAAACCGTCGAAAGAGGCCGATTCGGCGTGGCTGATCTTGGCCATTGGAATTTTGTGGATTTGAAAACTTCGCCGCTGCGTCGCACAGGCGAAAGCGACGATCAATTGTTGCGGCGAATGATTGGTGCGTTCAAAACGCCTACGTTGCGGCATCTGGCGTTTAGCGAGCCGTACTTTCACTCCGGCGATTATCTCTCGCTCGAAGATGTGTTACAGGAAATCGCTCGGCTGAGCGAAATGGCTCGCGCTGGAAAGGTGCGCGAAGCTGACGAGGAATTGCCGAAGATCAAGTTGAAGGAAACGGATATTGCTTCGTTGCTGGCATTTCTGGCGACGTTGAATGAATGATTCTTTCGCACTCCATCTCGCGTGCTGCACGCGAGATGGAGTGCGAAACAGGTTATTCGCCAATCAACTTGTGATAGCGTCCCATCCAATACGGCAGCAGAAAATATGCGCCGTCATCTTCGGTGCGCCCGCCATTGCCACCGTCAATTCGATACGGATTTCCATTCCATTTCGTCATCGGCAACTCATCGTAAGGCAACACGATAAACGCCTGTTTGCGATTGAACCGATCCGCCAGCAAATCCATTGGCACATCCAGCCGGTGCGAATTCGTCACCGTCCATTCGATCAACTCCATAGGAATTTCTCTGAGCGTGCGGATGGAATCTTCTCGATCAAATTCCTTTACTCCGCTGCAAGCTGCGTAAATGAAATTCCAGAGTGGGTTGCGTTCCGGACGTTCGACTTGCCAGGAACGTTCCAGGCTTTGCAGATACACTTCGCGCAGCTTGGCGTCTTTTTCGTAAATCAGCAGCGGGTAATACGACAGAAAGGCCAGTTCATCGTCCGAATGGTTGATGCGACCGGGATAATTGATCTTCTGGTTTCGCATCAACAAGTGATAACGATGTTTGGTAATCAATTCCTGGTACGCCTGTTCGTAGCGCGCATTGCCCGTGATGTGAAACGCCGTTCGCAGATGCGCCAGCATGTGCAGCGCGCGTAAACCGGTTTCGTCCGGGTCTTCCCAAATGTCTTCGGGCGCCCACCAACCCCAACGCGTGCGTTTACCGTCCGTGTCAATCAGTTGAAAGTTGTTGTTCAGAATGTGGTCGGTCATTCGCGTGATGACGCCGCGAATCTTTTCT
>JAEUQP010000806.1 GCA_016789645.1 Acidobacteriota bacterium
CCACCAATTCTGCCCAGTCTGAATGCCGGGCGGTTGAAGATTTGCTGGTCGTTTTGTCGGCAGACGAATTGGAGCCGGAATTGGCGTTGCAGTTGCGCGCGCACCTGGAAGATTGCGCCAATTGTCAAAAAGCGTTTGCCGACATCACCCGCGCTCGGCGACTTGCTGTTGGGTTGAATCTGGAAAGTCCCGAACTGGATCGGTATGCGGAATTTTTGAAACGCTTGGCGACCAACGAAGCTGCGGACTCGAACGCCGAATTGATTCCGTTTCGCGCAGACAAGGTTTCGTTGATCGCCGATTCCGACGATCAATCCGGCAGTTCACCGGAAACAGGAGTTGCCGCAGTGGTTCCGTTGTTTGGCAATCGGTTGATCGTTCGCAATGGATTTGGCGGCGGATTTGATCTGCAAATCAAATCTCGACAAGGGCGAGAACTGGTTCATGTGTCGGCCAATTCGCTGATGAAAGCTGCTGTTGTCGTTGGCGGATTTGGAATTTTTGCCGCTTCGGCGTTGTTCGCCATCGGGTTTTTGATCGTTTCCTATTTTCAAAAACCAGCAGACAGTTTGCCGCCAGTCGGCGAAACGAATCAGGTACCGCAACGACCTTTTGACGGCCAATCCGGAAAGCCGTTTCCGCCACGGTTGCCATGGATTCAGTCGGTCGAGGGGCGTGACCATACGTTGTCCGTTTGGAAAGCCGGTCATCAGATTCAAGCAGCGTTTTTTGATCGCCGGAATTCCCGCGCGTTCAAACCATTTATTTTGCTGATGCCGATTCCTCCGGACAGGCAACTGCTTGAACCCGGAATCACGGAATGCGCGGTGGCGACCAATGGCGAAAGTTTCGTCGTCGTTCGCGAACACGCGGGAACACTGTTCGCGTGGCATCTGAATCCTGCCGATGAAGTTGCTGAACTCAGTTCACCGCCAATTGCGCTTGGCGACAGAGCATTGCAACCCGGGATCACCTGGGCGGGCGACAGATATTTGGTGGTGTGGATCGAACCGGATCGCGTTGCTCCCAAAATCAAACTGCTGGAATTGGGCAGCGATGGTCGCCCGTTGCAAACCAATTCGACGACAGTCGCCGAAACCTTGCGCGAAGGCGAAAAGGTTGGTTCGCCAGCGATCATTGCTCGCGATGGCAGTGGATTGATCGTTTACCAAAAGCAAGGCGGCGAATTGATGGCCAGAATCTGGAGCGCGGCTGGGTTGAACGATGCTACGGTTTCCATCGGCAGACACGAAGGAATACTGCATACCAGAATTCTAACTGCGGCCACCGAAAACGCATTTTTCGTTTGTTGGGCAGCGAAAACCGGCGAAGGAATTGAAATCAGTTTTGCGGAACTCAGTTTTCGCGCACAGTTGAAACACAAGCGAACGTTGGCGCGAACGCGCATGCCGGTTGCCAGTTTCGATTTCCGGGCGGCGAACAATCACCTGACATTGCTGTGGGCAGAACATGTTGCCGGAGCATTGCAGGTCATCAGCCAGCGATTCGCATTGGACGGTCAGCCAATCGGAAAACCGGTCAACGTGCCGATGAATTCGGACATGCCGTCAGCCGTGTCGTTTGCCGACGCCGAAGGCACAACGATGTTCTGGCATCAACCAGCGGCGAATCAGCCTGTGGTCACGATTCGCCCGATAGATTGGAAAAATGGCCAGTGACGTGAATTTGCCTGGTTAGGATTTTGGCGCTCCCGTAACAATCGGGTTGCGAGTGCGTTGTTGTCGCCAGCCAGGAGTGTTGCCTTTGGCGCGCGGATCTGGGGAATAGAGTGTGCTCCAACCCGCCCAGCCGTCCGAGTAATTCCGAATCCGATCAAAACCCAGCACCCAGGCATACAAAAACGCCAAGCTCGACCGCCAACCGCTGCCGCAATAAAAAATGACTTCGCGGCCATCGTTCAGCAATCCGGCGGCTTTCCACATCGCCAGAATTTCGCTGGCATCACGCAACGAACCGTCTGCGTTCACATACAGCCGAGCTGCATCGTCCGCGTCACCGATGGAGATTGCGCTCGGAATTCTGCCTTTGAAATCCATGTATTCGTATCCGCTGCGTTCGCCCAGGAACTCTGTCTGACTGCGCGCGTCGGCCAGCAAGGTGTCGCGCGAGCGGATTTTTTGGCGAACATAATCCGTCGTCGCCAGCCACTTGGTGCGAGGTTGCGCTGAAAACCTGGTTCGCAGAGGCTGATTGATTGTGGCTTCGGTCGCATAACCTGCCGATTTCCAGGCGGCCAATCCTCCGTTGAGCAAGCGCACATCTTTGACGCCTGCGTAATTCAACACCCACCAGACGCGAGCCGCCGCGATGGTTTGTTTGCCATACACAATCACAGTGGTTTCGGGCGTGATGCCGTGCGCTCCGATCACGTTTTGCAATTCCTGTAGGGGACGCAACAGCCAGCGCGGATAACCGTTTTCCAATTCGTCGGTGTTCAAGTGAATCGCGCCCGGCAAATGCTCGGCTCGATAGTCTTTGGCGTCATTCAAATTAGCCCAACTGGTTTCCAGGATGACGAATCGGTTGTTGATGTACCCGCTTGGTCGCGTTGCCTGCCCGCTCTGAAAATCCAACAGAGCTTTCACCCACGCGGGCGAAACAATGCTTTCGGCACGTGTGGCCGGTTGTGCCTGAGCTTTGACGGTTGCGGCATAGGTCATCAACAACACCAGCACAGCATCGAAGCAAAATTGGCGAAACAACTCAGAGAAGTGATGTTGATCGAAGATTGCCATTGAAAATCTACGTTGAATCTCATCTCAATCTGGCCAGCCGTATCCGGTCAAGGCTTGCTCGGTTGGCAGAGTCGTTGAGCTTGAGCGGCTATTCGTGGCGAAGTGCGATCAACGGATCCACCTGAGCTGCGCGGCGTGCGGGCAGCCAGCAGGCGACAATTGCCGTCAACAACAGCAATCCGGTGATTGAGCCAAACAGAAGCGGATCGGCGCTGCGGACTTCAAAAAGCTGTTCCGCCAACTGGCGTTGCCACGTGCCTGAGCCGTAATACTGGCTGGCCATCAATCGCTTCAATCCGTAAGCCGCTGCTGCGCCGAAGGTCAATCCGATCAGCACCAGCTTCAATCCTTGCCAGACCACCATGCGCAATACGTTTTCCGGTTGAGCGCCCAACGCCATGCGAATGCCGATTTCATTGGTTCGTTGGGCGACGGAATACGCCAGCACGCCGGACAAGCCAATCGCCGCCAAGGCCAGCGCCAACACGCCGAAGAAGCTGAACAACTGAGCGTACAACCGCTCTTGCGCCAGAGCTTCGTGAGAACGGGCTGTCTGGGAAGCGACCTCAGTCACGGGGAGGCTGCCATCCAGGTCGCGCACGACCTGACGAACCGCTGTCGTCAGTGCCGTCGGTTCGCCTGTGGTGCGCAACGCGAAGCTCATGCCACCGAATTCAACCGATTCCTGTTGCCAGGTTCGATAGAGCAGTGGTTCGATGTCATCGCGCTGGCTGTTGTATTTGGTATCGGCGACGATGCCGACGATTTCCATTTCATCGTTGCTGTCGGTGTCTTTGACCCGGTTGCCCAGGGCGTCTTCGTTTGGAAAGAACTTGTGCGCAAAGGTCTGGTTGACAATGGCAACCGCAGGCGCGGTTTTCGTGTCCTGCGCGGTGAAATTGCGCCCGGCCACCATTGGAATTTGCATCGTAGCGAAATAATTTTCGCGAATGGTTTGCCGGTTGGTGGTGTGGTCGGTCGCCGTTTTTTCCGTTTCGCCGGGAAGCAGCACGTTCGTGTTCCACATCGAATGCGAAATCAGTGGAATCGCTGCAAACGTGGCCGATTGAACGCCGGGCATTCCGTCAAACCGTTCGAATGCACGTTGGTAAAACTGCGTAATCTGGTCTCCACTGTATCCGGCCTGTTTCGGATCAAGTGAGAACAACAGCAGGTTTTCTTGCTTGAAGCCGAGGTTGACGGTTTGCAAATTGTGTAGCGTGCGCAGGTACAAACCCGCGCCGACCAGCAGCAGTAACGACAGGGCCACCTGGCCGACGATCAGGCCTTTGCTCAACCGCGACACATTGCCGGAACTGCGACGGCTTTGTTTCAGTCCATCTGCCAAATCGGATTTGGTCGCGCGCCAGGCCGGAACCAGACCGAACAAAATGCCCGTCAGCAAGGAAACGCCGACCGTAAAGGCGAGCACGCGCCAACTGAGTGTAGGTTCGACGCCTTCGGGCAGAAAGTTGGTGTTGCGATGTGCCATTGCCGCCAAGGCGCTTTTGCCCCAATACGCCACCAGAATTCCCGCCGCTCCGCCGATTGTCGCCAGCAAAACGCTTTCGGTCAGCAATTGGCGAATCAATCGCCAGCGTCCTGCGCCAACCGCCAGACGGACGCTGATTTCCGGACCGCGCAATGCAGCACGTGCCAACAACAGATTGGCGACATTGGCGCAGGCAATCAGCAGCACCAACGCAACCACGACGAACAATCCATAAATCGTCCGTGAATACAGTTTGCGAATTTCCATCAATCCGCGCGCGCCGGTTTGCGCCACCAGATTGGGATAATCTTGCGGCTGAATGTTCACCGGATCGGATTCTTTGCGCGGAGGCGGCATCAACTCCAACGCCGTAGCCTGAAATGCGCTGCTTAAACTGTCGCGCGCGTCATCAAACGTGGCGCCGGGTTTCAATCGTCCCATCAGATGAATCCACCAATTCCCAGGACGTTTATCAGTGGTCATGGCGGAATTATTGCCCAACAATGTTTTTTCGAATGTCAGCGGTACGGTGACTTCGGGTCGCTCGCTGACCTGCAATGTTCCTTGAAAGCCTGGAGGATTGACGCCGATGATGGTGAATGTGGTTTTGTTCAGTTTCAGTTGCTGGCCGATAACAGAAACGTCGCCGTTGAATCGTTCCAGCCAATAGGCGTGGCTGAGCAGCACAACCGGATTCGCTGCCGGAGTGTCGTCGGCATCGGTGATGGCTCGTCCCAAAATCGGTTGCACGCCCAAGCCGCTGTAATATCCGCCGGATACTCCCTGGCCACGAATGACTTCGGATTGATTGTCGGTGACTGCCGTCAGGCCATACAGCGGGGCAAAGGCAAACAGGTCGCTGAGTGGGCTGTCTTTGGATTTGGCGTGAACCTGTTGCAGTTTTTCCACAATCTCGTGGCGAAACATGGATGCCTGCCGCCGGTTGGGATTGCCTCCGATGAAGGTTCCGCGCATTCCCGACGTTCGGAATGGACGTCCAGCTTCCCATTCAAACAGCACCAATCGTTCCGGCTCTTTGACGGGCAGCATTTTCAGCAACACGGTGTCCACCAAACTGAATTGGGCCGTGTTCGCTCCGATGCCCAGCGCCAGCGAAAGCACCGCCACCAGTGTGAAGCCTTTGTGTTTGAGCAACATTCTCCATCCGTACCGCAGGTCTTGAAACATGTCTTCCTCCAAACGTTGACGTTGTAACCACAGCGCATCCCAAAACGCGCCCAGGCTTCGCCAGCATAATTCCACTTTGTTCAGCCTGGTCAGCCGATCCCAGCGCGACAACATCGCTTCGCGATATTGCAGTTCAGCTTTCCATTCCTGCTGCCAGCGAACGCGGAAACGACGCGGCACGATCACGCCAATAAAGCGGATCAAGCGATAGGGCAGTGAAGTGCGGGATTTGTCGTTACGATCGAGCATAAGATCGGTTCAAACCACGAATTTTCGGCACAAGCCAAGGTGTTGTTATGCATCCATTGTTTTAGGCTTCTTTTCGACGGCGAACAGGTTTTCCAACGCGCGATAGCGTTGCAACGCTTCCGCCAACGCCTGATGTCCTTGTTTGGTCAGTTCGTAATAACGACGAGGAGTGCGTTGCTCGTTTCCGGCAGTTTCCTCTGATTCCCAGCGTGAAGTCACCAGACCCGTATCTTCGAACCGGCGGAGAGCCGGATACACGGTGCCACTGGGCAAACCTGTCACGTCAATAATGTCGAATCCGTACTGATAGCCGATAGCGAGCGCCTGCAAAATAATCGCAGTCGTGTAACTGAGATTCACGGCGAATCCTCCCTATGTAGTAATCTATTGCGCGGTCGTAGATTACTACATAGGCAAATGGCGTCAAGATTCGAAGTGCCAAGGCGGGCAAATAACTTGGCTCAAAGCAGGTGAGAAAGTCTTGGTCGTCAGCCGAAGTTGATGTGCATCCAAGAATCTGGTTATTCGTGCCGAAGTGCGATCAACGGATCAACGCGCGCGGCTTTTCGCGCGGGGATCCAGCACGCCAATAACGCAACGAGCAGCAGTAGGGAAGCGATTGCCAAAAATGTCACTGGGTCAGTCGTGCCAACGCCAAAGAGCAAACTTTCCAGCCAGCGCGTCAGCACCAAGGCCGCTGCTGTGCCAAACGTTATGCCCAGCAAGGCCAGCGTCATGCCTTGTTGGAGAACCAACCGCAGGACACTTGGCGTCGTTGCGCCGAGCGCCATTCGAACGCCGATTTCATGTCTGCGTTCGGTAACGCTGTAAGCCAGTACTCCGTATAACCCGATAACGCCTAGCGCCAAGGCCAACAACGCGAACAACCCAAACAGCAACGCGCTGAAACGTGGTTGGGCGATGGCTTGGCCCAGATATTGTTCGAGCGTCTTGATGTTGCTCAACGCGGTTGAGTTGTCGAGCGCTGA
>JAEUQP010000808.1 GCA_016789645.1 Acidobacteriota bacterium
CGGTTATGAAACCGAGTTACAAATCATCAATCAGAATCATTGTCCATAACACCATCAACGAAAGGGAGAGTGCATGACTGCTCACACCAGTTTTTTTCAAAACGTGCTGGATTACGTAGACCGAGCCGCCGCTTTGACCAATCATCCGAAAGGCCTGCTCGATCAAATCAAACATTGCAACAGCGTTTACCATTTTGAATTCCCGATTCGCCATCCGGACGGCAGCGTTGAAGTCATCAAGGCCTGGCGTGTCGAACACAGCCACCACAAACTGCCCACCAAAGGCGGCATCCGGTACGCGCCCGACGTCAATGAAGACGAAGTGAAAGCGCTGGCCGCTTTGATGACGTACAAATGCGCCATCGTGGACGTTCCTTTCGGCGGAGCCAAAGGCGCAATTCAAATTGACCCGAAGAAATACACGCTGGACCAATTGGAACGCATCACGCGCCGCTATACCCACGAACTGGCCAAAAAGAATTTCATCGGTCCGGGTGTGGACGTTCCTGCGCCCGATTACGGAACCGGCGAACGCGAAATGGCCTGGATCGCTGACACCTATTCGGCGATGAATCCCGGCCAGATTGACGCCATCGCCTGCATCACCGGCAAACCGCTCTCACAAGGCGGCATTCGCGGACGCCGCGAAGCCACCGGGCGCGGATGCTTTTACGCGCTGCGCGAAGCCTGCGCTCACGCCGATGACATGAAAACTCTGGGATTGAGTGCCGGAATCGCGGGCAAAAAAGTCGTGGTGCAAGGGTTGGGCAACGTCGGATATCACGCAGCCAAATTCTGCCGCGAAGAAGGCGACGCCATCATCATCGCCATCGCCGAACGCGAAGGCGCGATCACGAATCCCAACGGATTGAACGAAGAAGAAGTTTTTCAGCATCGCAAAACCAAAGGCTCGATTCTGAACTTCCCCGGCGCGACGAACATCCCCAACAGCATTGACGCGCTGGAACTGGAATGCGACGCGCTGATTCCCGCCGCGTTGGAAAACCAGATCACCGAAGACAATGCCGCCCGCATCAAAGCTCGCATCATCGTCGAAGGCGCCAACGGCCCGATGACTCCGGGAGCGGAAGAAATTCTGCGGCAAAAAGGCGTGCTGGTGATTCCCGATGTGTACGCCAACGCAGGCGGCGTGACGGTTTCGTATTTTGAATGGCTGAAGAACCTGTCGCACGTTCGCGTAGGTCGTATGGGTAAGCGGTACGAACAAGCCAGTGAACTGCGGTTGATTCACATGATGGAAACGTTGACCGGACGCTCCTTCAACGACGACCAGTTGAAACTTGCCGCCAAAGGCCCGGACGAACTGGATTTCGTCAACTCCGGGCTGGAAGACACGATGGTGGTGGCGTATCAACGGCTGCGCGAAATCTGGAAAACCGATGCTCGCGTTCATGACCTGCGCACGGCGGCGTTTTTGGACGCTATTGAGAAAGTCGCCCGCGCGTACGCCGAACTCGGCATCTTCCCGTAATTTTTGAGGGCAATCAGAAAGAAGCCGCAGATTCACGCAGACAAACGCCGATCACTCAATCAGCGTTGATTTGCGTCAACCTGCGGCTCTTTTTTGAGGCTATAAAACTTTTGCCTGCAACCGCCGCATGCCGCGAATCCAGCGGTCGTAATCGGTCGCCTTGCGTTGGAAATATTCAGCGACTTCCGCGTGCGGCAGGATCAAAAATTTCTCTGCGGCCAATCCGGCCACGACAGCTTCGGCAACCTCTTCCGGCGACACCGAACCTTCCACCAAAAAGTTTTCGCCTTTGCCATCTTCGCCTAACAGCATGCGCGTCCGCACGCCTTGCGGACACAGACAAGACACCTTGATGCCTTTGTCGCCATAAGTGATCGAAAGCCATTCGGCAAAAGCCACCGCCGCGTGTTTCGTCACCGAATACGGAGCCGAGCCGACTTGCGTCAGCAATCCGGCAGCCGACGCCGTTTGCAGCAAATAACCTTCGCCACGCGCCAGCATCTGAGGCAACACAGCGCGCGCCGCGTAAATGTGCGCCATCACGTTGATGCCAAAAATCTCCGCCCAGGCTTCGTTAGGAACTTCCGCGCCGCCCGGCATTCCGCCGATTCCGGCGTTCGAACAAAACAAATCTATCTGGCCGAACTTCGCCGTCGCCTGTTCCACCAGATTGATAATGTCGGTTTCGACGCTGACATCGGTTTTGACCGCCAAGCCGCCAATTTCCGCAGCCACGGCTTCGGCCTTTTCAATTTCCCGGTCGGCGACAACCACAGCGCGAGCGCCTTCGGCAGCAAAGCGTTGGCACAACGCGCGCCCGATTCCCATCGCGCCTCCAGTAACGACTGCAACTTTGTCTTTCAAGTTCATACGTGATCTTCCAATCCTGTCTCAAATGGGTTGTTTTGATTTCGTTAGGTTGATTTGGCGGGCACTTTACCGTTGACAGGCCAACCACGCAACGCTGCTTTTCCTTGTTTGTGACTTCGGCCATCGCCAAGCGGCTGTGCTAATATCCGCGCGACCTCAAGCAGTTCCGAGCCAAACCAAAGGAGAAAGCTCATGAGCAAACTCGAACATCTGAAAATGCTGCAAACTGTCATCGCCCGGATGGCAAGCAATTCGTTTCAAGTCAAAACCTGGTGCGTAATGCTGGTGTCAGCATTGCTGGGCTTAGCCACCAAAGACGCCAAGAACATGGTTTTCGTCGCGTTCTTACCCGTGCTGATTTTCTGGTGGCTGGATGCGTTTTTCCTGTATCAGGAACGCCTGTTCCGTGAACTCTACGACCACGTCCGCACCAGCGAAAAAGAAGAATCCGACTTTTCGATGAAAACCCTGAGCCCAAAAAGTGATCCGCAGAGCAAGGTTGACCCGCAATCCAAAGTCGCTTTTTCGAAAACGTTATTTTGGTTTTACGGCTGGCTGTTCGTCGCCGTCTCCGCAGCAGTGTACGTGTTGATGCGCTTGTTGCCGCCGCCAGTGTAAATAAGTAGGCAATGGGAACGCAGTCGCCCTTATTGGGCGGGGTATGAACAAGCAATGAACGACTGATCCTCAATCGCGCTTTCACAAGAATTCCCTGAATCAGGCCACCCCCTAACCTCGCGCTAATTGCGGTTGCATTTCGCGACCGCGAAGCGTTTCACCATCT
>JAEUQP010000870.1 GCA_016789645.1 Acidobacteriota bacterium
GAAAATGCCGGAGGAGCATTACGCGTTCAAGGCGTCGCCGGAAATTCGCACCTTCGGGCAGTTGATCGGTCACGTGGCGGATTCTCAAGCGCGCACCTGTTCGACGGTCAATGGCGAAGCCAAGAATTTGGGCGCTTCGGCAAAGACTTCAAAAGCCGAATTGGTCGCCGCGCTGAAAGAATCCTTTGCCATGTGCGACAAGGCTTTTGATTCGCTGACTTCTGACGCCAAAGCCGTCGAACTGGTGCAAATGGGACAGCGCCAAAGCACACGCGTCGGCGCGCTGATCAGAACGGTTTCGCATTCGAATGAAGAATACGGCTATATGGCCGTGTACATGCGATTGAAGGGAATCGTACCGCCGTCCAGCGAAGGCCGCTAATCCGGGGAGCGCAGGCGTCTCGCCTGCGCTTTTGCTTTTGTTTAGTTCGATGTGGCGCAGCAGGACGCCTGCGCTTTCAGCAGGAAGCAACATGCTTGTGCGAAGTCTAGTTTTGGTTTTGGCGTTTACCGTCGCCGGTTTGGCCGACCCTCCGAATTTGCTCGATGCCATCAAACGGCGCGATCACGGCGCGCTGAAAGCCTTGCTCAAAACCAAAGCCGACGTGAACGTTGCGCAGCCCGATGGCGCGACGCCGCTGGCATGGGCAATTTACCTGGACGACACCGAAGCCGCCGAACTGTTGTTGGCCGCCGGAGCCAAGGTCAACACGGCGGATGAATACGGCGAAACTCCGCTGACGCTGGCTTGCAACAATGGCAACGCAACGCTGGTCAAAAAGCTCATCGCCGCCGGAGCCGAAGCCAACGCCGCTCGATGGGATGGCAGTTCGGCATTAATGTTGGCGGCCAATTCCGGCAACGTCGAAATCGTCAAGCTGTTGATCGAACGCGGCGCGAATCTCAATGCGGCTGAAAAGAAACGCAACCAAACGGCTCTGATGTGGGCCGCCGCCGAAGGCCATTCCGAGGTTGTTCGTTTATTGATCGAACGCGGCGCGGACGCCAAAACCGTTTCCAAAACCGGTTATTCGGCATTGGCGTTCGCCGTGAATAAAAACGACGAGGTTTCGGTGAAAGCCTTGCTGGCTGCCGGAGTTGATCCCAACTTTACGCTGCCTGATGGGTCGTCGTTGCTGATTGCCGCCGCCGCTTTCCGCAGCAATGAAGCAGCCATCGCTTTGGTCGAAGGCGGCGCGGATGTGAAAGCCGCCGACCGTAGAGGAAACACTCCGTTGCACACTGCCGCGCAAAATGGAGCCATTGAATTGGTCAAACGGTTGTTGGCCGCAGGCGCTGATCCGAATGCGCGCAATCTGAAAGTTCCAGGAGCCATCGGCCCCGGCGCGTTTCGCGCTCCGGCGGGCGAAATCTCTCCGCTGCACGTCGCAGCCAGAGCCAACCAACTGGAAATTATGAAACTGCTTGTCGCCGCCGGAGCCGACACCAAGTTGAAGGCCGAAGACGGCACGACGCTGTTGATGCAGGCTGCGGGAAGTTCCAACGTCGAAGTCGTTCAATATGCGTTTCAGTTCGATTCCGATGTAAAAGCGCTGACCACGACCAAAGGCACTGTCATGCATTCAGCGGTTTCGGTCTTCGCTGACCAAAAGGAAATCTGCAAAGTGATTCGGTTTTTGGCGGAAAAAGGTGTTCCGCTGGACGAACGCAATGCCGCTGGTCGCACGCCGATAGACATTGCCGACATTCTGCCGCTTGATCAGGCCGTAGAGCTGTTGACCGACCTGATCCTCAAATCCGGCGCAAAACCCAAAACGCCCACCAAACGATAACGCTTGCAGTTGAATTTTCAGGTTGAAGATTGAAAAAGGAAGGAAATGGAGGCGGCGATCGGAATCGAACCGATGAATAAAGGTTTTGCAGACCTCTGCCTTACCACTTGGCTACGCCGCCATTTAGAACTGATTCTCAAGAAGTTGTATTGGTCACAACTGTTGGAAGACTTGTAGATAGCTTACAGACAGCCTTCCGAAACGAGGGCGTATGCTCACATAGAAGATTTACTCCGTCAAGACCCTCAACCGACAAAAATTGTTCTAAATCAAATCAAAAACATTGAAACAGAATGAACAGGATTTTTTCAGGATGAGCAGGATTCAGCTCTGACATGAACCTTGCCAGAATTGACGAGCCTGTAAATCCTGCTGGGAATCTTGCTCATCCTGTTGAGAAATTTTGTCTCTATGTAGTTTGTTCCGAGTTAGGCGCTTTGCCCGGCGGCAAAGCCTGATGCCCATGCCCATTGGAAATTGAATCCGCCCAGATGGCCGGTTACATCCACCACTTCGCCGATGAAAAACAGCCCCGGCACGTGGCGCGATTCCATTGTTTTCGACGAAAGTTCATCGGTGTTTACGCCGCCAACGGTGACTTCGGCTTTGCGGTAACCTTCGGTTCCGTTTGGCGTGATGCGCCAGCGATGAATGCGTTCGGCAATGGTTAGCAATTCCTTGTTGGAATACTGCCGCATCGGTTTCGATCCGCCCTGAATCGTCGCCCA
>JAEUQP010000903.1 GCA_016789645.1 Acidobacteriota bacterium
ATCATTGCAGATGATGCGACTGTCGCGCGAAATCGTGACGGTGTTGTTGGGCAAGTATCCGCATCCGTCAGCGATTGTGCCGGGCGGAATCGGCGTCGAAGCCAACAAGGAATCGTTCAACCAGGTGTTGGGGCGCGTGAATACGCTGCTGGATTACGCCAAAAAGGTAACGGCGATCTGGGACGATCTGGTGGATTTCTTTTACGACGCCGAACCGCGCTATCGCCGCGTGGGCGAATTGCCGGGCAATCTGTTTTCCGTCGGGTTGTGGGACGACCCGGAAAGTTATGACGCCAGTTACACCAACTGCAACGGTTGGGGACAACAACGATTGTCCATGCCGGGCGTGATGATTAACGGCGAATTGCGGACATCGCGCTTGAGCGACATCAACATTGGCATCGAAGAGTTCATTGACCATTCGTTTTACAACCGCTGGGAAGGCGAGTTATTCGAGACTGATCCGTTGAGCGGCCCGTTGTCACCCTGGCATCCCTGGAACAAGCAGACAGTTCCGGCTCCGCAGGAGCGAAGCTGGCGCGAACGATATTCGTGGGCGGCTGCTCCGCGATGGGACCGAGAACCGATGGAAACCGGCGCATTGGCGCGCATGTGGATCAACACCCTGAACGCCAATCCCAATTGCGAATTCATCACCACCGGTCGCCGTTCGCTGGAAATCGCCTTGCCGAAAGGCCAACAACCGGCGATGAGCGTGCGCTGGCTGATTCCCGAACGGCCAAACACGCTGGAACGGATTCGCGCGCGAGCGTATCAACTGGCGTATGCCGGAATTGTTGCGTATGCCAATTTGCTGCAAGCGTTTGATTACGTGCGGCGCGGAGAAAATCATATGTCCCGTCGCTATCGCGTGCCGGACAAAACCACCATCGGCGTTGGCTTTTGGGAATGCGGGCGCGGAGCTGTCACGCATCACCTGTCCATCAACGAACGCAAATTGATGAATTACCAGATCATCACGCCTTCGGAATGGATGGGATCGCCGCGCGACGCCGTCGGCATGCCGGGCATTTACGAAGCGGCAATTATGAACACTCCGCTGTTGGAAGAATGTGCGCGGCCAGAAGACCTGACCGGTGTAGACATTCTGCGAACGGTGCGGAGTTTTGACCCCTAAAAGTTTCCGGTTTCCAGTTTCCGGCTTCCAGTGTTGGCCACCGGAAATCCGCGACTGGAAACTGGAAACTGAGCACTGGAAACTGACACTTGATGGTTTTCAAAAACCTGCCAATCGAATTCGACAAAGGAGGACAAGCGCGAATGCGTGCGGTCGGCGTCGCCGATCCGTTCGGACTGGAAACAGCCGCGCGTCCGCAGCTTGCCACTGAACGCGAACGAATTTTGAAAGAAGCGGCGGACAATCCGCACGTGTACCGATTCGAAGTTGACCCGCTGACCCGCGCCACCGAACGTTTATCGGTGGGCGCGCTGATTGATTTCGCTTCGCGCAAAGTGCTTGACGTGCGAGTCGAAACCACCAGCTTTCGCGGCTGTGAACTGGTGTTGAAAAATCGAGCGCCGTCGGATGCCGTCGCCCTGGCCAGTCGCGTCAGCGGACAGGGCAGCGGAGCGAATTCGATTGCGGCGGCTCAGGCCTTGGAAATGGCCTACGGCATTGCGCCGCCTCCGTTGGCGACGATTGTGCGCAGCTTGGGCGCAGCGGCGGAGTTGCTGGCTTCGCATGTGCGGCATTTGTTTCTGGTGGCCGGACCGGATTATTCCGAAGCCGTGGTCGCCAAAACCAATCCTTCGTTGTGGATTCTGGCGCAGCAAACGGCGGCTCCCGGAACATCGTTTCATGGATTTCGCACCATCAGCGAACTCATGACCGAGATGAATCTGTTCAGTGGGCAGCTCTACCGCGAAGCGATTCAATTGACGCGCACCGCGTGCGAAGTCGCCGCGTTGGTCTTTGGCAAATATCCGCACCCGTCCTCGATCTTTCCCGGCGGAGTCGGGATCGAAGCCAACCGTTCGACGTTTCAAAGTGTGCTGGGGCGCATCAACCAACTGGTGGATTACGCCAAAAAGGTTGTCGCCATTTGGGACGATCTGGTGGAATTCTTTTACGCCGCCGATGCGCGGTATCGCCATGTCGGCGAAACGCAGTCAAATTTCATCAGCGCCGGATTGTGGGATGACGCAATCGATTACAACGCGCGCTTCGAAAATTGCAACGAATGGGGCGAACGCCGTATGGCAACACCGGGCGTGATCGTCAAAGGCAAATTGCGAACCACCAAGTTGGCTGAAATCAGCGCCGGAATCGAAGAGTTCGCCGATCATTCGTTTTATTCCGCCTGGAACGGGCATCCGTTGAAATCCGATCCGCTGGGCGTTCCGTTGTCGCCGCTGCATCCCTGGAACAAGTTGACGATTCCCGTGCCGGAACTCAGCAATTGGCAAAAGGCGTACACCTGGAACACGGCTCCGCGCTGGGATCGCGAGCCGATGGAATCGGGCGCGCTCGCCCGCCAATGGATCACTGCTGTTGGCGGCAAGTTGAAGAACGAGTTTATTCACGCCACCGGAACTGCCAGCAAAGATGCCGGGCTGGAAATGGATTTGCCGAAGTTTCAGCTTCCGGCGACGAAAGTCATCTGGCAGGTTCCCGAACGCGCCAACGCGTTTGAACGCAATCGCGCGCGGGCCTATCACATTTCATATTGCAGCGTCATTGCGTTGACGTATCTGTTGAAAGCCTTTGACGCATTGCAGCGCGGCGAAACCGCCATGTCCACGCGGTTTCGCGTTCCACAGGAAGCCATCGGAGCCGGATTCTGGGAAGACGCCCAGGGCTGTTTGATGCACTACGTGATGATCGCTGGCGGTCAGATCGCCAATTATCAGATCGTCACAGCGTCCAGTTGGATGGGATCGCCGCAGGATTCTTTCGGCGTTCCGGGACCGTATGAAAAGGCGATTCTTTCGACGCCGCTGCTGGAAGATTTTGGACACCCCGAAGAATGCACCGGCATTGATTTGCTCAGAGCCGTACGAAGTTTTGACCCTTAAAGGATTGCGGGTTGTAGATTGCGGATTGCGGATTTCCTGCTGATTGTCAGCGCGTGAAATCCACAATCCACAATCCGAAATCCGCAATCACCCGATCCCCCTTTGGAGGTTTTGAATGCGACTGCCAACCTGGAAGTTCAGAAACGTAGAAGAAGATCGTGACGAAAACCGTCGCCAACTGCACGAAGCAGCCTGGCCGGATATGTTCGCCAATTTGCAGAGCGCGTACGCCGAATTGACCAATGCCCAATTCGAGCTGGAGCGCCGCACGGCAGAAATTTCCGAAACGCGCGATCTGTTTCAACAGGTGATTTCGTCAATGTCAGAGGCGTTGTTCCTGACCGACCGTTCCGGTCGTGTGATTCGCGCCAATCCGGCGGCAGCCGCCTTGTTGGAATGCCCTGAAACTTCGATCCTCGGTCGCCCGCTGACGGCGGTGTGCGGTTCCGACGACATTCCGGCAACTCCGTGGAAGTTGATGGAAATTGCGCCGACCGGACGCATCACCAACCTCGACGCCGATCTGCGCACCTTGGGCGGCACGACGATTCCGGTCAGCTTTTCGCTCGGCCTGATGCACGACAAACAGAACAAGATCACGGGCGTGTTGGCGGTCGCCCGCGACATGCGCGAACAGCGCAGCCTGATCAACAGTCTGGTTGCCGCGCGAACGCGCTTTCAGGAATTGCTGGAATTTGCGCCGGACGCCATTGTGCTGGCCAATCAGGACGGCGAAATCGTACTGGTCAACACCCAGACCGAAAAGCTGTTCGGATACAAACGCGAAGAGTTGCTCGGGAAAAGCGTCGAAGTGCTGGTTCCCGAACGGTTGCGCGGACAGGTTCCCGAACCGCCCGCGGCCAAAGACGACGCGCTGCTCGATCTGGACGAAGCTCTGTTGACTGGCAATCTTTCCGGCAACGCCGAACAGGTGGAGTTTTACCTGCTCGATCGCGATGGCCGCGAATTCCCGGCGGAAATCACGCGTCGCCAGATTGAAACCGAAGACGGGTTGCTGGTCATGAGCCTGATCCGCGATGTGACCGAACGCAAACGCGCCGAGGCTGCTCGCCGCGTGGCTGAAAGCCGGTATCAGGACTTGTTCGATAACGCCAACGACATCGTGTACATCCACGACCTGGAAGGCAATTTCAAGGCGTTGAACAAGACAGCGGAAAAGCTGACCGGATACACGCTGGCCGAAGCCTTGCAGATGAATATCGGGCAGGCGGTCGCGCCGGAGTATTTGGCGCAGGCACAACAACGGGTCATGGATCATTTGACCGGGAAAACCGACGTTCCGCCCTTCCAATTGGAATTGATCTGCAAGGACGGTCGCCATCTGCCCATCGAAGTCAGTACGCGATTGATGATGGAAAATGGCCAGCCGGTGGGCGTGCAAGGAATTGCCCGCGACATCAGCGAGCGCCAACGTGCCGAAGCCGCTCAAGGAGCCGCCGAAGCGCGCTATCGCGCTCTGTTCGACAACGCCAACGACCTCATTTACACCCACGACCTGCAAGGAAATTTCCAGACGGTCAACGAAATGTCCGAGCGCATCACCGGCTACAGCCACGAAGAAGCGATGCGGATGAACATCGGCCAGATCATCGCGCCGGAATATCTGCCCGGAGTGTTGCAGCGGGTCAGCGAACAGGTTCAGGGAAAAACCTTCAATACACCGTTGGAACTGGAAATCGTCTGCAAAGACGGGCATCGGATGACGCTGGAAATCAACACCATGGTGTTGACCGAAAACGGGATGCCCATTGGCATGCAGGGCATTGCGCGCGACATTACCGAACGCAAACGCGCAGAATTGATTCAGGCGCGATTGAACCGGCAAGCTGCATTACGAGCCGAAATCAGCGCCGCGCTGACGAACGAAAACAATTCCTTGCCGCAGATGTTGCAGGAATGCGCCGAATCGGTGGTGGAGCATCTGGACGCCGCGTTGGCTCGCATCTGGTTGTTGAACGAAACTGGTGATGTGCTGGCATTGCAGGCCAGCGCCGGGCTAGAGGTCAACCTCCCAGGACTTGCCGAACGGGTACCGGTCGGCCAATACAAAATCGGGTTGATTGCCGAAGAAAAAGCGCCGCATCTGACCAACGA
>JAEUQP010000907.1 GCA_016789645.1 Acidobacteriota bacterium
TGGGAAATTTACACCTCTCGATTTTCAATATATGCCTATTAGCATCGGTTCTCGTTTCGACCGTTACGAGATTCTTTCCCTGCTCGGCGCGGGCGGAATGGGAGAGGTTTATCTGGCGCACGATTCACGACTGGATCGAAAGGTCGCGTTGAAAATCCTGCCGCCGCTGTATACCAACGACAAAGATCGCGTACGCCGGTTTGAGAAAGAAGCCAAAGCCGTCAGCGCATTGAATCACCCAAACATCATCACCATTTTTGAAGTCGGCCAGGCAGACACAGACGCGGGCGCTTCGCATTTCATCGCCACCGAATACATCGAAGGCCAGACGCTGCGAAAACGGATGCGCAAAGAGCGGCTGAGTATTGCCGAAGCTGTCGAAATCACCATTCAAATCGCGGGCGCGCTGGACGCAGCGCATACGATGGGAATTTTGCACCGCGACATCAAACCGGAAAACATCATGCTGCGTCCGGATGGGTACGTGAAGGTGTTGGATTTCGGTCTGGCCAAACTGACCGAGCGCAGCACAAATCCCGAAACCGGCGCTTCACCAACCGATAACGAAACCGACCCGGGCTTGGTGTTGGGGACAGCGACTTACATGTCGCCGGAACAGGCACGCGCTCAAAAGCTCGATGCGCGCTCGGATGTATTCAGTCTGGGAATCGTTTTGTACGAAATGCTGGCGGGGCGGTCGCCTTTTCATGACCAGACGGCCAGCGACGTAATGGCGGCCATTTTGAACCGCGACCCGTTGCCGTTGGCCTCAGAGACGCCCGGCATTCCCGCCGAACTGGAACGCATCACGCTCAAGGCATTATCGAAAGATCGCGAAGTCCGTTATCAGTCGGCCAAGGAACTGCAAACCGAATTGAAAAACCTGCGTCAGCGGTCGGCGTTGACAAATAGCGCCTTACCGGATGGAGACGTTGTCGAGCCTCAAAATCTGGAAACGCGCGTGGATGCCGTTGCCAAAACCACCGACGAAGTTTCCGCCGCAGGCCGCACAGCCCCAAAGAGCTTTTTCAGCCAACTCCGAAAACAACCTTGGAAAGTCCTGGCCGGACTGCTGATTCTCGTCTCGATCATAGCGGGATTAAGTTTCATCATTTCCCAATGGCTGGCGCTGGAACCCAGGCCAGTGTTCAAAAATGCGCGCTTCACGCGGTTGGCAGCTCCGGGCAAAGCCTCTGATGCCGTGATTTCGCCGGACGGAAAACAAGTCGCGTACGTCATTGATGATGGAGGAAAACGCAGCTTATGGCTGCGCCTGCGCCAGGCGGATGTCAATTCTCCTCCCCTGAAAATTCATGGCGAAACGGAATGGCGGTTTCGCGCGCCGACGTTTTCACGCGACGGAAATTACATTTATTACGTGTTGCGAAAATCGGATGCTCCATCGGGCGATCTGTATCGCGTGCCGACTTTGGGCGGAACTTCGCGCAAGCTGATCCCCGACGTCAGCAGCCCGGTTGCGCCATCGTTTAATGACAAACAACTGGCCTACGTCCGCGAACTGCCCGGCGAAGGCATCAGCCAATTGCTGATTGCCAACGGCGACGGCACAGCCGAACGCGAATTGGCGCGCCGCAAATTGCCGGATTCCTTTTCGATAGAAGGGCCTTCGTGGTCGCCCGACGGAAACACCATCGTTTGTCCAATCGCCAATTTTGCCGAAGGAATTCAGCAAAACATCCTTGCCGTCAACGTCGCCGATGGCAGCCAAACCACTCTGCTGAAGCAATCCTGGCCATCCATCGGTCGCCTGACCTGGACGGAAAACGGCAAAGGCATATTGATGGCAGCCCGCGAACCGGAAAGTTTATCCGCCTTTGGCCGTCAGGTTTGGTTTGTCGCTTACCCCGGCGGCGATGTCATTCGCGTCACGAACGACCTGAACGATTATCGCGGAGTCACAGTTTCGTCCGACGGCCAAACCATCGCTGCCGTGCAGATCAACCAGATTTCCAATCTGTGGGTGGCGCCGACCAATGACAGCAGCAATGCCCGACAAATCACCTTTGGTTCCGGCAGCAGCGACGGCATTCAGGGATTAGCCTGGACGCCGGACAACAAGATCATTTACGCCTCGAACACCAGCGGAAAATCCGATTTATGGAAAATCGGCCTGGACGGCGGCAGCGCGCAGCAAATGACCACGGATGCTGGAAACAGCACCTTGCCGTCGGTGTCACCAGATGGACGTTCCATCGCTTTCGACGTGTATCGCAGCGGAGCAGGTGTAGGCGTCTGGCGAATGGACAGCGATGGCGGCAATCTGAAGCAACTGACATTTGGCCAACTCGACCTCGATCCGCGATTTACGATGACCGGTTTGGAAATCATTTTTTCTTCCATCCGCTCTGGCAAACGCACGTTGTGGAAAGTGTCGAACAACGGCGGCGAGCCGGTTCAAATGTTGACGGCGTTGTCGGAATATCCTCAGGTTTCGCCTGATGGAAAGTGGCTGGCGTGTTCTTACCGCGACGAATCCACTGGGGTTCCCGCTCGGTACACCGTGTTTCCTATTTCAGGCGGAGCGCCAATTGCGGCGTTCGACATTCCAACTTCTCCCTGGCGATTGGTGAAATGGATGCCGGACAGTTCGGCCTTGACCTATCCGATGTTGAGCAATGGCATTGCCAACATCTACAGTCAGCCGCTGAAAGGCGGAGCACCCAAACAGATCACCGATTTCAAAGCCAATCATATTTTTGCCTTTGACTGGTCGCGCGACGGCAAATGGCTGGCCCTGGCTCGCGGACTGGAAACCAGAGAAATTGTTTTGATCAGTAACTTCCGAGAGGAGTCGGGAATCGGGAAACGGTAGTTATGCCGCCGAACCTTTCTTAGCTTGAGATTTTCAAACAAGCTGCGACCAATTGCTGTCTACCGACTGCTGACTGCTGTTTACTCTTATGAAAGATAAACGTCTTATCCCAATTTTCATTGTCGTGTTTGTGGACATCCTGGGCTTCAGCATCATTTTGCCGCTGTTGCCGTATTACGCTGGCGTGTTTCAAGCGTCCGATCAGACCATTGGAGCGCTGATCGCATCGTATTCGGTGTGCCAGTTTCTGGCGGCGCCCTTGCTCGGCAATCTGAGCGACAGTTACGGACGGCGGCCAGTGTTGCTCTACAGCCAGCTTGGGTCGCTGTTTGGATTTTTGCTGCTGGGATTGGCGATGCGATTGCCCAATCCGCTGGCCTGGATGTTTGTGGCGCGCATGATTGACGGATTTTCCGGCGGGAATTTGACCGTTGCGCAAGCTTACATCAGCGACATCACGTCGCACGAAGAACGCGCCAAAACCTTTGGGATGATTATCGGCGGATCGTTCGGCCTGGCATTTACGATTGGTCCGGCGCTGGGTTCGGTGGTGTCGTCGCGATTCGGATATGACGTCACGGCGTATGTAGCGGCAGCGATTTCGCTGACCAGCATTTTGGCCACATTGTTTTTGCTGCCGGAAACCCAACACCATTCCGACGAAACCCGTCCGCGCGGACTGGCAATGTACACACGCGCATTGGCTTACTTTTCGGTGACAGAATTACGTCCCCTGTTGATGATCTTCTTTTTCATGTCGCTGCCGTTCACGATTTACACAACGATGTTTCCGCTGTTTGCCAAGAAACAATTGCATTTCAGCGTAGACCAGGCCGGATACTTTCTGGCGCTGGTCGGATTGCTGGGTGTGTTCTGGCAGGCGGGAATGATCGGTCCCATCGTCAAACGCTTCGGCGAATACAAATCCTTGATTGTGGGACTGACTGCCAGCACTCTGGGATTGTTTTACGTTGTCTTTGTGGATGTCTGGTGGAAGCTGATTGTTGTGGCGTTGTTGTTTTCCTTTGGGCATGGCGTATCCCGCCCATCGTTGACCAGTATCATTTCCCGCGCTGCACCGCCCAATCGCCGAGGCGGAGTGTTTGGCGCACTGACGTCCCTGGAAAGCGTGACTCGAATTCTGGGGCCGATTTTTGGAGGCTGGCTGATCGCCGTTCACCCCACCTGGCTGGGTTGGGTTGGCGGTCTGCTGTTTGCTGTCGCGACGTTGATTGGCTTGTCCCTGAAAGCACGGCAATCCGATTCCGTCGCGGCCTGAACGTTCCACACCTGGATTTCATTCTCAACAAATTACACCTGTTACGGAGACCATCATGAAACGCACTTCCCTGTTCTTACTGCTTCTTTTGTTGGTGACGCTAATTCCGTCCACGCAACCAACGGCTAGCGGTCAACAAGCCGCAGCGAAATCTTCTCAAACCATGAAAGCGGGCAGCGCGGAAATCCTGCGCGACGAATTCGGCGTGCCGCACATTTTCGCCTCGACGCTGGAAGACGCCGCTTTTGCCATCGGCTACGCGCAAGCCGAAGACCGGCTGGAAGAGTTGCTGAAAAATTACCGCAAAGCTGAAGGAACGATGTCTGAAGCATTCGGCGCAGAATGGTTTCGCCACGATTACCGCCAACGCATCTGGCAACATGCCGCTATCAGTCGCGAACGATACAAAGAAGTTTCGCCGAAACTGCGCGCCGCCATCGAAGCGTACCAGCAAGGCATCAAGCGGTTCATGACCGATCATCCCGAACAGGTTCCGAAGTGGGCGCCGGAACTTCATCCCGCGCAAGTCATTGCGCTGGGCCGATACATCATTTGGGGCTGGCCGGAAGGTGAAGCCGGAGGCGATTTGCGGCGCGGCGGTATCAATCCCGATCCGGTCGCTTATCGCGGATCGAACCAGATGCTGATCGCGCCTTCGCGCACGGCGATGAAAGCTCCGATTGCCGTAATTGATCCGCACCTGAGTTGGTATGGCGAATTTCGCTTTTACGAAGTTCGCATTTACGCGGGCGATTTCAACGTTTCCGGCGTCAGCATTCTTGGCATTCCGTTTCCGTCGCTTGGTCACAGCCGCTGGGCATCCGTCGCCATGACCACGGGCGGCCCGGACACGTCCGACGTGTACGAAGAAGAACTGAACCCAGCCAATCCGCGCCAATACAAATTCAAAGACCAGTGGGCAGACATGAAAGTCCGCAAAGACACGATCAAAGTGCTCGATGGCGACAAACTGGTCGAAAAGCCGATTGAAATCGAATACACCTCGCACGGTCCAATCGTCGCTCACAAAGACGGCAAGGCATATTCGATGGCGATTCCCTACTTCAACGAAATCGGCCTGACTGACCAGATTTATCAGATGTTTACTTCGCGCAATTTGACCGAAATGAAAAAGGCGCTCACCCAGTTTCAGTTGATGTCGCAAAACATCATGGTCGGAACAACCGAAGGCGACATTTTCTATTTGCGAAATGGCCGAGTTCCCATTCGCCCGCAAGGTTGCGATCCTTCCAAACCCATGACCGGTAGCGGCGCGTGTGACTGGAAAGGCATTCATCCGATGAGCGATCTGGTGCAAATCACCAATCCGGCTCAAGGGTACATGCAGAACAACAACTGTTCGCCGTTTGCGATGATGAAAGACAGTCCGCTACGCGCGGAAAAATACATTCCGTACATTTACAACGACGGCAACAACCCCGGTCATCAACGCGCGGCGATGACGGTGGAAGAACTGCACGCGGCCAAAAATGTCACAGCCGAACAAGCCATCAACTTCGCCTTCAGCACGCAGGTTTTCAAAGCCGAAGACTGGCAAACGCGCTTGAAACAAGCTTGGGAGGCCTCGAAAGAGGCAAAATCGGCGGACGCGACGAAAGTGTATCAACTGATTCAATCCTGGAATCGTTACAGCACGCCCGATTCCACCGGAGCCTTGGCATTTTTCGCGTTCAAATCTTCGCTGCCAACACAGCAGTTGAAAATGGCGTTTGAAGTTCCGCAGGAGCTGACCAATCCTCAACTGATTGAAGCGACCAACAAAGCCGCCGAATGGTTGAAGACGAACTTCAATTCGCTGGAAGTTCCTTATGGCCGATATTTTCGCGTCGGTCGACAGGGCGGAAAAACCTATCCCGTCGGTGGAGGGATTCAGCGCGAAACCGGAATGACGACTCCGCGAGCGATCAACTTCAGCAAGGTCGGAAATGAGATGGTTGGCCAGGGCGGGCAAACCTCAACCCAGATTGTGATTCTGACCAAAACGCCGCAATCCTTTACGATCATTCCTTTGGGCGAAAGCGACCATCCGAACTCCGGCCACTGGGACGATCAAGCGGAAAAACTCTTCAGTCATGGCAAAGCCAAATCCACCTACTTTTTGAACAAGGCTGAGCTGTTGAAACATATGTCGGCCAGAAAAGCGTTGAATCGGCAGGCAGCAACCGCCACAGCAACCAGATAATCTGCAGATAACCTGTAGCGGTGGGGCATTTAGTTCAAATGTCTCACCGCTACAGCGCAATCAACTCCGCTCTGAACGGCGCTCTCAATCGTCGCGGGCAATCCGGTATCCGTCCAATCTCCGGCCAAAAAGAAATTTTCGAATTCCGTTTTGTGCGAAGGTCGTAAGCGCGCAGTTCCCACAACGTGAGACATCGTGGCGTCGTGTTCGCGCATGACAAAAGCGTGAGCCGGTTTTTGCCGTCGAGCAGCCGGAAAGAATCGCTCCATTTCAGCAACGGCAATGGCGATCAACTCTTCTTTGGGGAGTTTGGCGGCTTCGTGCGCTCCGCTGACAACCAGCGCCAGATGTTGATGACCAGATTGGCTGTGACCGGAAATCGCGTTCTTGTTGAACACCCATTCGATGCGTGATTCCAGCAAGCCGCTGAATTCCACATCAGTCACGGGTTCGGCGTACCAAAGATTGACGGACACAATCGGTGCGGATTTGAACTGCGCAATTGGGCGTAAACCTGGACTGACAGCAAGAATTTCCGGCGCGATCATTCGTGGCAACGCGAAGTAAGGCACGGCGCTGATAAACGCGTCAGCCTCAATTCGTTCGCCTGTTTTCAGCTCTACCGCGACTGCGCGAATCCCGTCGAACTCAATTCGGGCGACTTCCGCGTTCAATCGGACAGTTCCGCCACGTTGTTCGACAAATCGCCGCGCATCGTCTGTGTACAAATCGCTCAGGCCAACCCTGGAAATGACCATCGTTGAATCCTGCCGCGTGTGCATAAAGGCCTGATCCAACACACGGGCGAACATATCCGCCGACGCTCTGTCCGGCGTTTCGTTCAATGTCGCCAGCGCGACCAAATCCCAAAATCGTCGCTGCATCGTTTCAGTCTGCCCCAACCGCGTCAGCCATTCACGCACGGTGATGTCGGCCAGTTCTGCGCGATTGCCATTCAACCGCCGCAACTCCAGCCCAACGCGCAAAGCATTCCAGCGATCACGCCAGCCGATGGTTTGCAACTTGAACAGTCCCGCCAGCAAATGCAGCGGCGCGGGCAACGAAGGACAACGAAAACTTGCGTGGTGAGTCTGGCCATTGGCCAACAGGCTGAGAAAATCCACCTGAGGATTCTGTTGAAACTTGAGCTTGCCAAGCGAGCCGATTTTTTCCAGAAATCGCAGCGTGTAGTGATAACACCCCATCATCAGATGCTGGCCATTATCCACCGTGTCGCCAGTGGTTTTGTCCGTAAACGAATAGGCGCGTCCGCCGAGAAACGAACGGCGCTCCAGCAACAACACGTGAGCGCCCTGATCCGCCAACTCAACTGCCGCCGCCAGGCCGGCAAAGCCACCGCCGATGATTACGACGGAGCAAGAAGGAGACGGAGTGACAGAGGGATGGAGAGACTGAGAGACGGAAGTATCAGTGGGCGATAAAGAAGGCATCGTCAGATTCATGCTCACTCTCCCTTTCCCTCTTTCCCGTCATCCCCCTTTCCCTCCGGCGCTCCCTCACTCTGTCCCACACTTGGCCGACGTGTCGCGCGCGCCCATTCGCGCAACGCGATGTAAAACCGCTCCGGACGATGCAACCGAATCTGGTGATTGAACACGTCGTATTCGTTTTGCTCGATCTGTTCCAGCAGCCGGAAATAAATCTTTCCCATGGTCACGGCGGCAGTCAGCGTCGCCTGATCTTCGTGTGGAAAGAGTTCTTCGGCTTGACGGTAATAACTCCTCGCGCGGTCGCATTCGAACTTCATCAGCGCGCGAAAATTGTCGTTGACGACTGAATTCACCAGCTCGTGTTCGCTATATCCAAAGCGGCGCAAATCTTCCTGCGGCAGGTAAATGCGCCCGCGTTCGGCGTCTTCCTTCAAATCGCGGAGGATGTTGGTCAGTTGCAGCGCGATTCCCAGACTGACCGCGTATTCGCGCGCCCGTGGTTCGCGGTAGGTGAAAATTTCGACGCACATCAATCCGGTAATCGCCGCCACGCGATAACAGTATTGATAGAGTTCGTCGAAGGTTTCGTACCGATGATGACTTAAATCCATTTCGCAACCGTTGATCATTTCCTCGTAATACTCTTTCGGCATCGGAAACTGTTCGAGCACTTTTTGGAGGTTGCGCGTGATGGGAGTTGTCGGGCGACCGGCATACAGCCGCTCCATTTCCGCTCGCCATTTGCCTAATTCCAATCTGGCTTCGTTCGCGGCATGGCCAAATGTAACGGGGCCGACCAAATCGTCTACAACATCATCAACAGCACGGCAAAACGTGTACACGTCAATGATGGCATCGCGTTTCTGTTTTGGCAGGAACAGAAACGAATAAAAGAAATTCGATTGAATGGTTTTGGAAAATCGGCGCTGGAAATCGCGTGTGCGGTCGCGTAAATGCCAGGGCGTGAAATGAATACTCTTGGTCGTTGCGGCTTCCATCAACAAATATGTTCTTGAATGACAGGTTGAAAATTTACGGCAACTTTCAACTTGGGAGGCTAAGCGTTGCCTAGAATGATTACTTCCTAGCGGTGCGCTCAGGATAACAAGACAGAGCTTGCGGCGACAAGCCCCCTGTTTGTGGAAAATCTGCTCAGCCAGTGAAACGTCGAAACACAACCTCCAAGATAGTCAAAACCTCTGACGGGAATTAGAATGTGGCGGCTTTGGCTGAGACCGGATCGCCGGATTCATTTTGAACAATCAGCCGACCGATCATCAACCAATCAAACCAATCCAAAACTTATGCTCCGCTTGATCGTTCAAAACAGCACACTCTCCGGCCAGCAGCTTTACCTCGACCCGCAAAAGACAACCTGGTTCCTGCTTGGGCGCGGCGAAGAAAGCATTTTGCGCTTTGTCGAAACCAGCGTCTCCACGCGCCACGCGATCATTTCCACTGAACGCGGCGATTTTTTCCTGCTGGATCAGGACAGCACCAACGGAACGTTTTTGAATGGCGCCCGCGTTACGACAGCCAGATTGAAAACCGGCGACGTCATCGAACTTGGCCATTTCGGCCCGCGGTTGCAGGTCATCATCGAAGAATCTCGGCAACAAGCTGACCATCTGTCAGGCGCGGAAACGTCACCGCAATTCGATGACACGGCGCGCGCACGCGCGGCTCAAACCGTGCAGTGGACATTGCGGGATGCCGCCAAAACCATTGGCATGTACAACCCGCACGTTGATTCTGGCGAAATTCCGCCGCCGCTGGGAGTTGCCGGACTGGCGATGCTTTGCGCGGTGCTGGGCGTGATCGTGCTGGCGCTGACAGTTCTGAATTTCGGTTTATCGGTTTCGATCATTGCCGGGCTGACGGCCTTTCTTCCGGCAGCGATTTATCTGGGTGTTTTTCTGTGGTTGGATCGGTACGACCCGGAACCGTTCCGCACATTGGCCTTCGCCTTCGCCTGGGGCGCGTCAGTGGCGATTTTGGTGTCCGGCGTTTTCAATGAAATCTTCAAACACAACTTCAATGATTTTTTGACCGGAGTGGTTTCCGCTCCGTTGATTGAAGAAGGCAGCAAAGGCGCAGGTGTGTTGTTGATCGCCCTGATGTTCAAACGGGATTTTGACAGCGTGTTGGATGGAATCGTTTACGCCGGAGTCGTTGCGCTCGGTTTTGCGACGATGGAAAACGTCAGTTATTACGGCGACAGTTTGATGAAAGGCGGCACGGGCGATCTGGCTGGAACCTTTATCGTTCGTGGAATTCTGTCGCCATTTTCTCACGTGTTGTTCACCTGCATGACCGGCATCGGATGCGGCATTGCGCGCGAAACGTATAACCAGAAATTGAAATTTACCGCGCCGTTGTTCGGGTACGCGGCGGCCATGTTGCTGCACGCGCTTTGGAACATGCTGGCGTCATTCAGCGTGGGCGTGTTCTGGTTGGGATACCTGACGCTGGAAGTTCCATTGTTTTTTGCCTTCATTTGTCTGATTGTTTTCCTGATTCGACGCGAAGCCCGCATTTTGCGGCAAACGCTTTCTGTTGAAGTCCAGAAAGGTTTGATCGCACCGGAATTGCTGGATGTCGTCATTTCCGTCTTCCGACGCAGCACCTGGGTGCTGTCGGCGTTTGGCAACCGGCAATTATTCAACGCGCGCCGCCGATATCTGCGCGCTGTGGCGAAACTTGGTTTGTGTCATTGGCATAATTCACGCGCCGTCGAAGCCAAAGGGGACACAGGAAGCTTCTCTGTCATTCCGCAACTCCGGGCAGAGGTCTTCAAATTGGGACAGGAAATTTGAGGACAATTCTTTCCCCTCTGTAACTGATTCCTGACCGCCAGATGTGCTTCAACACGTGAGCTTGAGCAATGAATTCAAGCTGAAAAATTAAACCTGAAAATGGAGAAGGAGACGAACGTCATGTCTACCGCAGCAACAACCGCACAACCGGCCAAGCCCGCAACGAACCAGTTGCCTCCCGGCCCTCGCCCGCTGTTTCCGGCCATCAATTTCGTCAATTTGCGGCGCAATCCGATTCGGTTCCTGACGCGCCTGACGGAACAATACGGCGAAGTAGTGTATTTCAAACTCGGGCCGCAACCGGTCTTTTTACTCAACAACCCGGAACACATCCGCGACGTGCTGATTACGCACAACAAGCAGTTCATGAAAGGTGAAGGGTTGCAGCGCGCCAAAAGATTGCTTGGCGAAGGTTTGTTGACCAGCGAAGGCGAATTTCATTTGCGCCAGCGAAGACTGGCTCAACCGGCGTTTCATCGCCAGCGAATCGCCGCTTATGGCATGACGATGGTTGAATACGCAGACCGGTTGAGCAACCGCTGGCAACCCGGCGAAGAACTCGATGTTGACCGCGAAATGATGCGGTTGACGCTGGCGATTGCCGGCAAAACGCTTTTCGATGCCGATGTCGAAACCGAAGCCGACGAAATCGGCGACGCGCTCAGTCAGGCAATGGCGATGTTCAATTACCTGACGCTTCCCTTTTCCCAGCTTCTGGAAAAGTTGCCGATTCCGGCAATGAAACGCTTCAAAGCGGCTCGCCAACGATTGGACGAAACGATTTATCGAATGATCCGCGAACGGCGCGAAAGCGGCGAAGATCGTGGCGATTTGCTTTCGATGTTGATTCAGGCGCGCGATACCGAAGGCGACGGCACGGGCATGAACGACCAGCAACTGCGCGACGAAGCCATGACCATTTTTCTGGCCGGACACGAAACCACGGCCAACGCGTTGACCTGGACCTGGTATCTGCTGTCGCAAAATCCTGAAGTCGAAGCCAAATTCCACGCCGAAGTTGACGCGGTGCTGGGAGGGCGAATGGCAACGGCAGAAGATTATCCGCGCTTGCGATACACCGAGATGGTTTTTGCCGAAGCGATGCGTTTGTATCCGCCTGCCTGGATCATTGGCCGGCGCGCACTGACTGATTACCGCATTGAGGATTACCACGTCCCTGCTCGTTCAATCATTCTGATGAGTCAGTACCTGATGCATCACAATCCGAAATTTTTCCCCGAACCGAATCGCTTTGATCCGGAACGCTGGACGCCCGAAGCCCGCGAATCCCGTCCTCAATTCAGTTATTTTCCTTTTGGCGGCGGACCGCGCATTTGCATCGGCGAACAATTCGCCTGGATGGAAGGCGTGCTGGTTATGGCGACGCTGGCTCAGAAATGGCAACTGCGACTGGTTCCGAATCACCCCATTGCCCTGGAACCGATCGTCACTCTGCGCCCCAAACACGGCATGAAAATGACGGTCGAGCGCAGGGCGAAAAACGAATTAAGCTCCCTTTGATCCTATGGATTTATTCCTGTTCGTCTTGCTGCTGTTGTTGGCGGCGATGATTGCGATCATCGCGTTGATCTATCAATTCGCATCCTTGAAGGCTCGAATTCCCATGATGGTGCAGCGCGAATTCGACCAATGGAAAGGCACCGCCGAGTTTGAAATGCAGGAACGGATTCGCGCTCGCGTACAGGAATGGCGCGAGCGCGAAACGCAAACCATTTTGGCCGAAGCGCAACGAGACGCATTGACTGAAGCGCACAAACTGTTTCGGGATTGGTGTCAGGATGAACTGGAAGCCGTTCGCAAAGAACAACGCGAACTGGCGTTGCGCGAAGCTCGGAACAAATTGAACGAGTGGATGCAGGAACAGGAAAGGCACATTCGTCGGGACGCCGTGCAACGTAGCCAGGCTGTCACCACAGGCAAAGTCGTCGAGCATTTGGTTCCCTACCTGCCCAACTTCAACTACAACCCGAAAGACGCCCGGTTCATTGGCAGCCCTGTGGATTTTGTGGTCTTCGACGGACTGAATTTCGACGAAGACGATCAACTCACCATTGTGTTTGTCGAAATCAAAACCGGTATGTCCACGCTGACCCGGCGAGAACGAATGGTGCGCGACGCCATCAAAGCCGGACGCGTCAAATGGGTGGAATGGCACGCCAGCAACGAACTGCAACAGGCTGCGCCGGGTTTGTTCGAATGATGATTAGCCAAGCTCTGCAACATAAACAAGATGCTGATAGCC
>JAEUQP010000931.1 GCA_016789645.1 Acidobacteriota bacterium
ACAGAATCGGCACAGCCAACAGCGCGCGCGTTTGCGAAACCATCAAACTTTCGTTTTCGCCGAAGGCTTCGCTCTCCAGAACGTTGTTGCTCAGAATGGCTTCGCCTGCGCTCAAGACCTGGTTGATGATGGCGCGGCTGATTCGCACGGTTGTTTGCGGCCCGGCTTCTCTGTCCCAACCGAACGTGGAGGCAAAGTCATCGAGCGTAGATTTGCCATCGGTCAGCAAAATCGCTCCGCGCTGCGCAGGCACGACCTCGAAAATCAGTTCCAGCAGTTGCCGCTGCAATCCGTCCAGACTGCGAATCGAATTGATCGTCTGGCTGATTTTCAACAGCACGTTCAAATCGCCGACCAGACGGGAATTTCCGCGACGCTGTTTTTCGGGCTGCAACAGCAACAAATCTTCCTGCCCGATGCGTATCGTGTCCTGCGACAAACCTCGGCTTTCATCCATCTGCACACGCCCGGAACTCCCCCTTTCGGCCAGCAGGTCTTTGTCATGAAGCTGAAACAGAAAATGCGAACTTCCAATGGTGATTCGATCTCCGTGTTCCAGCCGACGTTCCTTGATCGGCAATCCATTAACGACTGTGCCGTTGAAGCTATCCAGATCTGTCAAAACAAACCCGTCGCCGTCTGGACGAATCTTGCAATGCCGCCGCGAAGTCGAAAGATCAGCCAATGAAATCCGGCTGGATGATTCCCGACCAAACAGAATTTCTTCATCGGAGAGTTCGAAAACTTTGCCTTTCAATGGCCCAGCCAAAACGATCAATTTCGGGTTCGACATAAATTTCACCTTGCGGGTCTATCTACTCAGATAGTTCTATCCATTCGACCTCTCCATACGGATAGATCGAACAGAGAGATTTCTTTTCAGCAACCAGCGCCCAGATTGGTCCGGCTACAAGCTCAATTCCAAACCAGTCAATCAGTTCAGCCCAAAACCACGGCAAATTCGACAAAGTCAAAGCCTGTGGCACATTGGTTGATCTAGCTTACAGCACGAGCGATGAAACGAATCATCGCACAAAAGACAGAAGATGAAGAAGAGAGAACCTGTTGGAACAAGATTGAAAATAATCGAGGTTGAAATTTAGCCTCACTGACCAAAAGGAGAAACCACCATGAAAAAGCAAATTATGAACATCGTTGCCACGATCAGTTTCCTGTTTGTGATGTCAGCAATTTCCGCTTACGCCCAAACGCCCGCATTGAAAGCCAACATCCCGTTCGATTTTCAGATAAACGGCAAAGTCATGAAAGCAGGCGAATACACCATCTCTGAACCGGTTTCGCCTAAAGGTCTGGTCATCATTCGTGGCGGCCAAAAAGCTTCATCCGCCTCATCGCTGTTTTACACGGTGGATGAAAATGTGGCCGACCAGACCAAGTTGGTGTTTCGTCGTTACGGCGATCAGTACTTCCTGACCCAGATGACGATCAAAGGCATGGCGCGTAACCGCGAATTGCCGACCACAAAGGCCGAACGCGAGTTGATCAACGCTCGCTTCCTGGCTGGCAACAAAGCCGAGCCGAAGGTCGTGATCGTCGCAATCGCGCAGTAAGCCGGCAATTCGGCCAAAAGTTTCCCGCTGAAACGTTGAGTCTCTCACTTCGGCAACCTGAAGTCGTACGCTTCAGGTTGCCTTTTTTCCTCTGCTGCCAGACTGCTTCCTCTGAGCTATAATCCCGCGCGATTTCAATCCTGACTTAAAGCAAAAGAGTTTTTCCCATGAACCACATTTACGGTTTGTCGCCCGTGTTGGAAGCCTTGCGTGCGAGGCGGCGTCCCATCCAGAAAATTCTGATCGCCAGCGGAGCCAATCCTTCGCGGCTGAAAGACCTGACCGAAGCAGCACAGCGAGCGGGCATCAAGATCGAAACCCGCGACCGGCGCGCGCTCGATGAATTGACTCGCAACGCCAACCATCAAGGCATCGTCGCCATCACTGCCGAAGCGCGCTTTTCCCCCAAACGAAACACCGGCTACGTTGAGGCTGATGCAATTCTGAATTCATTGGGCGCACTCCCCTTGCTGGTATTGCTGGACGGAATCGAAGACCCTCACAATCTGGGCGCGATTTTGCGAACTTGCGAAGGAGCAGGAGTTGACGGCATTTTCATCCCTGAACATCGAGCTGCTGGCTTAAACGAAACCGTCGCCAAAACTTCGGCGGGTGCAGTTGAGCATGTGCGAGTCGCTCGCGTCACGAATCTGGTTCGGCTGATAGAAGACCTGAAGGAGCGCAACATCTGGATTGTTGGCGTCGAAGGCGGAACAGAAACCAGTTATACCAACTTCAATTTCAACACGCCCTTGGCGTTGGTGATGGGCAGCGAGGGTAGAGGCATTCGCCGATTGGTGCGGGAGAATTGCGACGCCATCGTCTCCATTCCAATGCATGGGCAGTTGAATTCGCTCAACGTCAGCGTCGCAACAGGGATCGTATTGTTTGAAATTCTGCGGCAACGACAAACCAATCTCAATTCAGCCTGAATCTCCAATCCTAATCCGGACTGTTGGTCAGGTTGCCCAACGCAACCGAAAAGCTGTCGGCCAAACTCTGCTTACCCAGCCAATTCCGCCAGTTCTGCCCAACGAGTCAAATCCTGATCCAGTTGTTCGTTAAGCATTTGCAGTTCTTCGTACAACTTGGCGACCAGAACGTGATCGCTAGCGTTGGCGTCGAGGCTGGCCTCGGCTTCGACTTTGCGCGTTTCGGCGCTGGCAATGCGCGCTTCGAGTTCTTCCAGCTCGCGCTTTTCCTTGAAAGAGAGTTTGCGTCTGGCGATTGGCTCAGCAGTTGATTGAGCGGCGGGCTGTTTTTGTTCGCGCGTTTTTTCTTCGGCTTTGGCGGCGGAAGCTTCGGCACGTTCGCGATCGCGGATTTCCAGAAAAGTCGTGTAATCGCCGGGATACTCTCGAACCTTTCCGTCGGCTTCAAATCGGAAAATGTATTCAATCGTGCGGTCGAGAAAGTAACGGTCGTGGCTGACGACGACCAGACAGCCGGCGAAACTTTCCAAATACTCTTCCAGCGCGACCAGCGTGGGGATGTCCAGATCGTTGGTGATTTCGTCCAGCAAGAGCAGATTCGGCGCGCTCATCAAAATCCGCAGCAGGTAAAGTCTACGGCGTTCTCCGCCCGAAAGTGTGCCAATGGGCTGATATTGCATCGCCGGCGGAAACAAAAAGCGATCGAGCATCTGGCTGGCGGTGATCCAATCGCCCTCGACAGTTTGAATGCGTTCGGCAACTTCTTTGATGTAATCAATCAAGCGAACCGATTCGTCGAATTCGCGGTTTTCCTGATCGTAATAACCGATGACGACGGTTTCCCCTTTTTCAATCTGACCAGCATCGGGCTGCAACCGTCCGGCAATGATTTCCAGCAGCGTGGTCTTCCCCGCTCCATTTGCGCCGATGATGCCAATCTTGTCCCCGCGTTTGAATTGGTAGCTGAAGCGGTTGACCACTGTTTTGTCGCCGAAGCGTTTGGTGATGTCCGTCAAACCCAGAATCTT
>JAEUQP010000951.1 GCA_016789645.1 Acidobacteriota bacterium
CTACGCGCGATTTATCATTGATGAGTTGCTGCCCGACGTGGAAACCAAAACCGCCAGCGATGGCCGCGCAATTCGGTTGTCAAAAAGCGGCAACGACCGCGCCATCGGCGGTTCTTCCAGCGGAGCGATTGCGGCATTCACAGCGGCTTGGGAACGACCTGACGCGTTCAGTCGCGTGTTCAGCACCATCGGCACTTATGTGGGTTTGCGCGGAGGTCACGAATACTCGACGCTGATTCGCAAATACGAACCGAAGCCGATTCGTGTCTTTTTGCAGGACGGATCGAACGACCTGAACATTTACGGCGGCGATTGGTGGATGGCGAATCAGGCGATGGAACGTTCGCTCACGTTTGCCGGGTACGAAGTCAGCCACGTCTGGGGCGAAGGCGCTCACAACGGCAGGCACGGCACGGCGATTTTTCCCGATGCGATGAAATGGTTGTGGAAAGATTGGCCTGCTCCGGTCAAAACCGGCGCAAGCAAAAACATCATGCTCAACGATGTGCTGTTGTCCGGCGAAGGCTGGCAACTGGTCAGCGAAGGGCATCGCTTCACCGAAGGTCCCGTCGCCAACGCCAAAGGCGAAGTCTTTTTTACCGACGGCGCGAACAACAAGATTTTCAAAGTCGGCCTGGATGGCAAAGTCAGCGAATTTGTCACCGATTCCAATCGCGCCAGCGGTCAGGCGTTTGGCCCTGACGGAAGACTGTACGCCGTCAACGGCATTCAGCAGATCGTCGCGTATGACGCCACTGGCAAAGCAACCATCATCGCCGAAGGCATTCGCGGCAACGACATTGTTGTTGCCAGCAATGGCAACATTTACGTTACCGAACCGAACGTCCCAGCAATTGAACAAAGCAACGTCTGGTTGATCAAACCCAACGGCGAAAAGAAGGTCATTGATACCGGCATCAAATACGCCAACGGTATCACCTTATCGCCCGATCAAACGCTGCTGTACGTAGACGATTACCGTTCGCATTGGGTGTACAGCTACCAATTGCAAGCCGACGGCACGCCGCAATTCAAACAGCAATACTACTGGCTGCACGTTCCCGACACCGTAGACATCAGCCAGGCCGATGGCATGCGCGTAGATCGTGACGGTCGCTTGTACGTCACCAGCAAAATGGGGATTCAGATTTGCGACCAAGCCGGTCGCGTCAACGTCATCGTACCGACTCCGAACGGCAGAATTTCCAACCTCAGCTTCGGCGGAGCAGACAACGACACGCTGTTTGCCACCTGCGGCGACAAAGTCTACAAACGCAAACTGAAGGTCAAAGGCGCTCACGCCTGGGACAAACCGCTCAAACCCGCTCCTCCTCGTCTGTAAATTTTTGGCATTTTGCCGGAACACGGATTCCGCCCAGTGTTCCGGCAAAATGAAACTTCTACAGTTCAAAGTGACCGAACCAAACGCCAGCACGTCAAGAAGCAGCGAGGAGAAGGATCATGGTCAAATGTAATCGTCCTACAGCTTTTCTGATGTTTCTGGCGCTCGCCGCTTGCTGGTTCTCGCCAATGAATCTGGCGCAACAGCAATCACAAAATCCACCAGCGCAAACTCAACAACCAAATCCGGACGCAGTGGTTCGCATTTCGACACAGCTTGTACAGGTGGACGCCGTCGTCACCGACAAAAAAGGCAACCACATCGAAAACCTCAGCGTGGGCGATTTCGAATTGTTCGTGGATGGCAAGAAACAAGAC
>JAEUQP010000961.1 GCA_016789645.1 Acidobacteriota bacterium
ACCAAAGAGCAGACGCGAACGAGCGACGATTACTTTTTGGAATCGGGCGACAAGGTGCGCTTCTTTTTTGAAGAAGACGCCTTTCTGCCTGATGGCAGTTTGCGCCAGAGCAAGGAGCGTTCGATCAACAAAATTGGCCACGCCCTGCACGACCTTGACCCGGTGTTCGACCGGTTTTCGCGCAAGCCGGAATTGGCTGCAATTGCCGAACAGATTGGTTATCGGCAACCGCTCTTGCTGCAATCCATGTACATCTTCAAACAGCCAAACATCGGCGGCGAAGTGACTTGCCATCAGGACGCGGCGTTTTTATACACCGAACCGATGACCGTCACCGGGTTCTGGTTCGCGCTGGAAGACGCCACGCTGGAAAACGGTTGTCTGTGGGCGATTCCCGGCGGCCACAAGCTGGGGCTGAAAAAGAAGTTTTCGCGCGCACCGGTAGGCGGAACCAAAATTGAAGTGCTGGACGATTCGCCGTGGCCGGATGAACGTTTGGTTCCGTTGGAGGTGAAAGCCGGAACGTTGGTCTTGCTGCACGGATTGTTACCGCACATGAGCAAAGCCAATCATTCGCCCAAATCGCGTCACGCCTACGCGGTTCACGTGGTGGATGGAACGGCAAAGTATCCGGCGGAAAACTGGTTGCGGCGGGAAATGCCTGCCAGAGGATTTTAAGCGCAGGCCGGATGGCTGCGTTTCCAGGCTTATGGAACTCAAGCTCAAAACCTGCACGGTTCGTCCGTGGCGGCGCGGCGATGAAGAATCGCTGGTTGCCAACGCCAACAATTACAAAATCTGGCGCAACGTGCGCGACCGCTTTCCGCACCCGTACACGCTGGACGCGGCGCGCGATTGGATTGGGCTGGCCAGTCAGGAAATGCCGCCCAGCAATTGTGCCATCGTTGTGGATCGTCAAGCGGTCGGTGGCATTGGGCTGGTGTTTCGGGATGACATCAATCGTTGCCGAGCCGAAATTGGTTACTGGCTGGGCGAAGCCTATTGGGGGAGAGGCATCGTCACGGAAGCCGTCCGCGCAATGACTTCGTGGGCATTTGCCAATTACGATCTGGCCAGCATTTACGCTGGCGTGCTGGAATGGAATCCGGCTTCGATGCGCGTGCTGGAAAAAGCCGGATACAAGTTCGAAGCCCGGCTGCGCAAAGCGATGATCAAAGAGGGCGTCGTCATGGATGAATTGATCTATTCCGTGATGCGAGAGGAGGCTGAATTTTATGGCGGATGAACTGGCCAAACATTATCTGGAAAATGTCATCAGCGAATTTCGGTTGCTGAAAAAACAGGGCGAACGCGCGATGGAACAGCTTGCCGATGAAGAGTTGTTTGTGACGCTTGACCCGGAAAGCAACAGCATCGCCATCCTGGTCAAACATCTGGCGGGCAACATGCGTTCGCGCTGGGTGGACTTTTTGACCGGCGATGGAGAAAAACCGGATCGGTTTCGCGATCAGGAATTTGTGCTTGACGACACTGTAACCCGCGAAGACGTGATGCGTTGGTGGGAACAAGGATGGGGGCACGTGTTCAACGCGCTGGAGCCACTGCAACCGGAAGAAGCCACGCGAACGGTCATCATTCGTCAGGAACCGCACACGGTGGTTCAGGCCATCAACCGGCAGTTGACGCATTACGCCACGCACATCGGCCAAATCGTATTTCTGGCCAAGCATCTGAAATCCGCGAACTGGAAAACGTTGAGCGTGCCACGCGGGCAGTCCGAACAGTTTAACCAACAACATTTTGAACGATTGAAGGCGAAAGCAGACCAAGAAACTCCGCTTTCCCGATACTGAAAACCATTCATAAACAGGAGCACCATATCCATGAGCGAACTTGTAACGCTAACTCAGGATGGCGACATTGCCGTCATCACCGTCAACAATCCGCCCGTCAACGCGCTGAGTCCCGGCGTGCCCGAAGGCATTGCTGACG
>JAEUQP010000730.1 GCA_016789645.1 Acidobacteriota bacterium
CGCGCTGAACAGTTCCGTCGGCGAATAGTTCCGAAAACGCCTGCCCGAAGCTGCGTTCGCTGCGTTGAAACCGGTAATTGGCTGCCGAATCGAAGATGTTGCAGCCAAGCTCCGCCGCGCGTTTGACCGCCGCGCAGTACGCTTCATCGGTGCGTTCATCGGCGTTGCCCAGATACGACCCCAGCCCGATGGACGACATCCACAATGTTTGTTGTTGTCGAAAGTGATCGTCAGGCAAGCGGCCTTGAAATCGGTTTTTGTAACTTGCGGTTCCCGCCGCTGTTGCTTTGATTGTTTGGCTCACCTCGGTTCCTCCTGATGTGATGGTTTTTAATCACAGGCATTGTCGGCGGTTCTCGTAAGCATCGCAATTGAAGCGCGGACGAGACGTCCGCGCTCCGCCTGTGGGAATCCACACCGCGCCGCTCGTGACTTCCTCACGAAACCGGAGGGAGCAACAACCGCCGACCGTCGTTTTCCCAACAACATACCGTAGACAGTCCCGGCGCGCGCTGCTCAGCCAGCACGCATAATCCCCGCCGTCGAAAGCAGGAAGAAATCAGGAAAAATCAGGAGCAGGAGCAAGCCGATGAACGCAAAACTCAGTCAATTCGCCGCGAAGTTCAGACCGTTGCCAACCGGCTGGTCGAAACACAGCCGGCAACTGGTGGTCGGATTGTTGTTGTTGCAAATCGCCGTAGTGATTGCCGTCGCCTGGCAAACCAAACGCCGCGCGCAACGCGAACTTGACGCCGCGCGGGCGCAAGCCGCTCAGCAAGCGTTTGTGCCTTTTGAAAAACGAACGCTCGCGAGTTTCACGGGCGAAGGCATTGCGTTGACGCAAAGCTGCAGCGCCACACGCAGTTTGGCGCGATTCAACGATTCGTACTTTGCCGCGACCGACGGCGGATTGGTGGAGCTTTCCGACGAAGGAAAACTCAAACGCCGCTTTACCGTGCTGGATGGATTGCCGGAAAGCGATTTGACGGCGCTGGCTGAATTCGGCGGGCAATTATTCATCGGCACGCGTTCGCAAGGAATGGTTGCCTTCGACGGTTCGCGTTTCACCTTGTACCGCTGGACGGATCGCAAGGCGCAAGCCGTCACCGCTTTGCTGGAAGAAAACGGGCGGCTGCTCGTCGGAACATCCGCAGGCGGATTGTTGGAATTCGACGGCAAACAGTTTCGCGAACTGAAAGCCACAGACAAACGGCTCAACGGCATTGATCGGCTGGCGGCAGACGCTGTTCGGTTGTTCGTCGGCACATTTGCCGACGGGTTGTGGGTGAGCGAAGGAAGCCGCTGGCGGCAGTTCACCGTCGCCGATGGATTGCCGTCGAACCGCGTGGTCGGCGTGGTGACAAACGGTGAACAGTTGCTGGCGGCGACGGATTTCGGCGTCGCGGCGGCTGCTATGGGTTCGCTGTTTGGTTCGGCGCAAACGCGCTTTCAAACATTGGCGACATTGCCTTCGCTGTCGAGCATGGCGCGCGCTGGCAATGCCGTTTTGCTCAGCAAAGACAATGGCGAAGTGTTTCAGCTCGTCGCCGATACGCGAACAGGAAAACCGCAACTCAACCCGATTTCCTGGAAGAAATCTGAAAGCCTTTCGTCCTGCCAACTCCATGTCTTTTCAGGAGAGCCGTCATTGTGGCTACTGAGCAACGAAGGCATGCGGCGCACAGGTTGGCAGGACGAAAGGCTTTCCACAAACCTGAACTTCACGCGCTTCGGCGAAACGAATGAACCTCATCAGCCTTCGAGCAATCTGATTTCGGCTTTGGCGTTCGATGATCTGGGCAATTTGTGGGCGGGCAGTTTTCGCTCCGGCCTGGATGTTTTCACCCGTGAAGGCCGCCGCTTGACGCATCTGGAATCGGACGCCGTGCGCGAAATCAACGCGCTCACCTGGGACACGGCAGCGAAGCAAATGCTGGCGGCCACTTCGCAGGGATTGGTTCGATTCTGCGGCTTCCAGCAAACGCACCGCATCAGCGCGGCGGAAGGATTGATCAGCAATTCGATTCTGCACGCCGCGCCGGTTCAAACATCGTCCTCAGCCTCTTCAGCCAATCTTGCATTGGCCACCACGCGGGTTGGCCTTGGGCTTTTCCGGCAGTGCCGCCAACCAATGGCGCGCGTTGACTGCTGTGCAAGGGTTGCCCAGCAACAGCGTGTATGCCGTTCTGCCGCACCGCGAATTCCTTTACGCCGGAACGCTCAACGGTCTGGCGCAGCTCAACGGCGGGCGTGTGGTTCGCGCGTTCCAGGATTCCAACTCCAAACTGACGCATAACTGGGTGACGGCGCTGTGCGCGGTTGGCAATCGTTTGTTTGTCGGAACGTATGGCGGCGGCGTGTTTGAACTGACGCCGTCGGGCGA
>JAEUQP010001022.1 GCA_016789645.1 Acidobacteriota bacterium
TTGTCCCGGTTTCGTGCCGTACGCTTCGTGAACCTTTGCGGGTTCTTTGGCAATGTCGGTCAATTCGGGAACGCTGGTTTGCATGCGATAGGCCATTTCGTAAGCCGCGATGCGCGTGTCAATTTCCGGGTCGCCAATGGCCTGGCGATTCATCTGATTCAAGTCCCGAATCGCGTCCAGCGATTGGCGGCGCACTTCGCTGCTGATGCCGTCAGGATTGTTGACGAACAAAACGGGTTCGCCTTTTGAGCGGAACTCCACGCCCTGATGCACCGTCGGCAAAAATCCGCTGCCCCAGCAACTCTTGCCGCCGTCGGGATTGTTTTCGCCGGAAAGCAGCACGACGAAACTCGGCAAGTCTTTGTTTTCGCTGCCGAGCCCGTAACTCAGCCAGGCTCCCATGCTCGGACGACCGGGAATTTGATGGCCGGTGTTGAGCAGAATCTGCGCCGGAGCGTGATTGAATTGCGAGGTTTTCATCGAACGAATAATGGCGATGTCGTCCGCGTGCCGCGCCAGATGCGGGATCAGGTTGCACATTTCCTGCCCGGACTTGCCGTACTTTTTGAACTCGAACGGCGTGCCGAGCAGATTCGGCCTGCCTTGAATAAACGCGAAGCGTTCGCCTTTGATGAATTCTTCTGGAATCGGCTGACCGTCATATTTTTGCAGCGCCGGTTTGTAATCGAACATATCCAGTTGCGAAGGCGCTCCGGCCATAAACAGGTAAATGACCCGTTTGGCTTTGGGCGCGAAATGCGGCGCAATCGGTTTGTCTTCGCCGGTTGGGGCGGCAAAAAGGTTGTCGTTCATCAACGACGCCAGCGCCATTGAACCAATGCCGAATCCAGCGGCTTGTTTGAAAAAATGGCGGCGCGTGATTACTGGTAGGTGTTCATAAGGAACATGGGTCATAGTTGCTTCACTTCCTTGTTTGCAGCAGATTGATTTTTGGCAATAGCTTTTTCCCATTGAGCGCGAATTTGTTTCTCTCGATCTGCTCGATTCCCTATTCCCCAACTGAAAATAAACAAAAGGTAAACTGTTGAGGTAATTATGTGGGCCACGAGCCAGCGAATTGAGATCGGAGTTTTGTACAAGTATAAGACAAGAATCGGGAATAAGGCCGCGGCTAGGCCAAGACAAAGAAAAACAACAAAATCGGCACGCTCATGCCATTCAATATGAAACTCTTCAGATGTTCGAAATTCAAACCTGTCTTTTTCCCAAGTGGAAGCATCTTGCAAAATCAAATACGTTGAAAATGTTCTAAGCATCCGCTTTAGAAACATACTGTATAGAAACAGAAGAAAAAGAACTGCCATCAAGGCAAACGAAAAAATATATGTAAACCTGACATCAGGTCCTTCTGCTGGGGTTTTTCCCATCCACCATCCAATCCCAGTTCCAAAAAAAGTAATAGCTAGAGTAGTTAGAACCAGCCTCTGATTATCAATTTGATTTATAGCATTGTGAAGCTTCTGTTTATCTTGGTCGTCAAGTGCCATGGTGATCACTCCTCTGTATAAGCAATAATCCCAATCTTTTTTCTGTGAAAGCCGCCCATGAAAGCTAGCCGAATATAAGGCTGGCTTTCATGGGCAGCTTCACCTACAGCTTCCGTACCCAGATATTGCGGAAGCGCATCGGATTGCCGTGATCCTGCAATTTGATTGGGCCTGTCGGGCCATGCGGAATGTACGCAGGTGCGCGGTCATGCCAGGTTTCGCCGTAAATTTCGACGTTGTTCTGCACCAGCACGCCGTTGTGAAATACAGTCACACGAGCGCGGCGAGTGACGTTGCCGATTTCGTCAAAGACCGGCGCAGTGAAAATGATGTCGTAGGTTTGCCATTCGCCCGGTTTGCGCGAAGCGTTGACCAGCGGGGCGTGCTGTTTGTAAACCGAAGCCGCCTGGCCGTGGAAATAGGTCGGGTTTTGGTAAGAATCCAGCACCTGCACTTCGTACCGTCCCATCAGGAACACGCCGCTGTTGCCGCGTCCCTGGCTTTCGCCTTTGACTTCGGCGGGCGTCGCCCATTCGATGTGCAACTGGCAATCGCCAAATTCCTGCTTGGTGGCGATGTCTCCCGTCCGAGTAACTTGCATATAACCGTCTTGCACCAACCATTTGGCGTTGCCGCCATCGCGCAGGCTTTTCCAACCGGAAAGGTCTTTGCCATCAAACAGAATGATCGCGTCCGAAGGCGGATCGCCGGGTTTTGCGCCGGGTGTGATGACGGTCGGTTCTTTTTTGGGAGCTTCGTTTGCTGGGCGGAGCAAACCCATTTCCATGGCTTTTTTCCGAACTTCTTCGACTTGTTGTGGAGTGTATTGCGGTTGTTGGGGTTGTTGCGCGCGCGTCAGGGCGATGGAACCGCCTACGATCAGCAACACAACAGCGACGATCAGCAGCGGATTGCGAAAACGGGACTGCTTGGCGATGAAATGCATCATTGTTCGAAATTCTCCTTACGGGTTGAAGGTTCAAATAAGGTTATTGCTTGGTTAAGGTTTCATCCAGATTCAAAAGCACGTTGGCGACCAGCGTCCACGCTGCCAATTCCGGCGCAGGCAATTCGCGGTTTTCGCCTTTCAGCAATTGGTCGGCAGTTTTCGACGACGCTTTGTAATTCGCCAGTTGTTGTTCGTACAGAGCCGTCAGCCGATCCAATTCCGCCGGCTTGGCGTGGCGACCGGTACAAAGGCGAAAGCCGTAATTCAATCTCGCTTTCACGTCGCCTTCGGTTTCCAGGAACATCCGCTTGGCCAACGCGCGCGCCATTTCCATCGCTGCGTCGTCGTTGAGCAGCGTCAACGATTGCAGCGGCGTGTTCGTGCGAATGCGGCGAACGGTGCATTGTTCGCGGCTGGTGGCGTCAAAGGTCATCATCGCCGGGTATGGCGAGGTGCGACGCAGGAAGGTGTACAACCCACGCCGGTAACGATCTTCGCCTTTGCTGACTGACCATTTTTCAGAACTGTAGGGATTGCGCCAAACGCCTTCGGGTTGAGGCGGCATGACGCTTGGGCCGCCGAGCTTGCGGCTGAGCAAGCCACTCGCGGCGAGCGAAAGGTCGCGGATCATTTCAGCTTCGACACGGAACCTGGGGCCACGCGCCAATAAACGGTTGTATTGATCTCGTTCCTGTAATGCGGCACTGACTGCGGAATCCTGCCGATACGTTGCCGATAAAGCGATCAACCGATGAATATGTTTCATTGACCATTTGGCAGGCTGTGAACCGCGAGCGGCGAACTGCGAACTCGGATTGATCAATTCCGTTGCCAGCCAATCCAGCAATTCAGGATGCGAAGGCGGCGAGCTTTGCGTGCCGAAATCTTCAGCGGTTTCGACAATGCCGCGTCCGAAAAACTGTTCCCAGAACCGATTGGCCGTCACGCGCGCTGTTAACGGATTGCTTTCGTCCACCAGCCAGCGCGCCAGTCCCAACCGATTGGCCGGGGCGTTTTCCGGCAGTGCTGGCAACGAAGCAGGAGTTCCGGCGTAAACCTTGTCGCCGTGACTGTAAAAGTTGCCGCGTTCGCGAACCCAGGTCGAAGGCCGATCAAACCCCGGTTTTTCCTGCAGAATCATGGCCGTCACGATGCCCAGATTTCTGACGGCATCTTGCAATTCCTTCAACTGGTCACGCTCGGCTTTCAGTAATGGCGTTGTGCTGCGGAAATGCGCCGACAAATCCCGTTTCTCTTTTTCGCTGCGATTGGCTTTCGCCATTGCCAATTTCAATCCGGCTGGGACGTTGACCAGTTTCAAGGGCGTTTCACTGTCTGTTACCGACAAACGTAAACGACCAATGCTCTGACACAAACCTCCGGCAAGAAAGCGAAGTCGAATCGTCAAATCAACCGGCTTGTCCGCCGCAAATGGTTTGTCGAGCGCGAACGCTGCCTGGCGCATCATTCGCGTTTCGTCGTTCATGGCGTTGATCAGCCAACCGCGCGGGCGGTCGCTGACATTCAGCATTTCGTAATTGAAAAAAGTCTTCGTATCAATCCTGTTCAGTCCGTCGTCCCAACCTCCGTCGGTGAAGCGAAGCGGCTGGCCATTGGCCGTAAGTTCGATTGTCGAAAGGATGAAATTGCCATACAGGTCGCGTCCCGGCCCGCCGCGCGGCAAACTTTTGTCCGGCATCGCTTCAATTCGCAGCGCGGAAAGTTTCGACAATGGCAATCTGGCTTTGATGATGTATTCGTCGAATTCCGGGTCTTTGCTGGAAGCGAGCAAGGATTTGTCATCCAGTTTGGTCAGCGTAGCCCCGCCAGCGGATTTGAACTCTGTCGGATCGAGCGTTGTCCATTTGGCAGGCTCGGCCAGAATTTCCTTTTCCCATTCCGCCTGCGCCGCGTCCAGTTGCGGCGTTTGGGTTTTCAGCGTGGTTTCCAGTTTCGCAATCTGGTCGTTGAGTTCTTTTCGTTTGAGTTCCTGTTCGGGCGTGGGCAGTTCCAGTGTTGGTTCATACGCGACGCTGTCGAATGCTGCGCTGCCGCGAATCTGATACGCCGAATTGTCGAA
>JAEUQP010001024.1 GCA_016789645.1 Acidobacteriota bacterium
GCGGCGTTTTCGCCCGACGGCCAATTGCTGGCTTTGTGTCCAGGCACGCGCGAACTCGAAGTTCACGCGCTGAATAATTTCGACAACGTCGTCAAACTCACCAGCCGAGCCAATCCGGTTCGCGCCGTTGCGTTCAGCGAAGACGGTCGCTGGTTTGCCACTGGTAATCAGGATACGAGCGTCACGCTGTGGGATGCCTTTGCCGGGCGCGTGATCGGCAACTTTGCCGGGAATATGGGCAGCGTCAATGCAGTCGCCTTCAGCCCTGACAATCAGACGCTGGCTTCGGGCAGTCGCGGAGGCTTCGTTCGTTTATTGAATGTCGTCGCCGCCAGCGAAATTCGTCGCTGGCAAGCTCACGATGACGGTATCAATGCGTTGCTGTTTTCCGCTGATGGAAAACAGTTATTCACCTGCAGCACAGATCAAACCATCAAAGTTTGGGACACAACAACCGGCAATCTGCTTTCAACGCTCAAAGGTCACGCGCGCGAGGTCAATTCGATTTGCCTCAGCGCCGACGGCAAATGGCTCGCATCCGGTTCTGCCGATGGAGCCATCAAAATTTGGGACCTTGCCAATGGACGCGAGCTTCGTTCGCTGACTGCGCACACTGGAGCGGTCTTCGGGTTGGCCTTCAGCGGCGACGGCAAATTGCTTGCGTCTGGTTCTGCGGACAAAACCGTCAAATTGTGGCAAAGCTCCGACTGGCAACTTTCCAAAACGTTCAATGACTCCGCTTCAATCCAAAGCCTGAATTTTTCTGCTGATGACAAATCGCTCGCGACCGGAAACTCGCAGGCCGTTATCAGCCTCTGGGACGTATCAACAGGGACAAAACTCCGCTCATTAATGGGAGCTTCGGGGAGCGTCAACAACCTGAATTTTAGCGAAGACGGCAATCGCGTGATTTCCGCACACGAAGACGGCGGTTTGCGAATCTGGAACGCCGCGAATGGCGAATTAATGGCGACAGCAGTTTCAATTCGGGAAAGCGCGGATTGGCTGGTTGTCACCCCGGAAGGGCTTTTCGATGGTTCGCCGGAAGCCTGGCCACAAATTTTGTGGCGATTCAGCAAAACAACATTCAACGTGTCGCCGGTCGAAATTTTCTTCAATGAATTTTTCTACCCGGACCTGTTGTCGGACGTGCTGGCTGGGAAACAACCGAAACCGAAGAACGAAATTACACAACTGGATCGCCGCCAGCCGCAGGTACGATTGCTGATGGGCGACGAAAATATCGCGTCAATGAAGCCTGTCGTCAGCACTCAGCAAACCGTCACCGTCAAAATCGAAGTCAGCGAAGTGGCTGTGGGCAGCGGCGCGCAGGATGTGCGCCTGTTTCGAAACGGGGCTTTATTCAAAATCTGGCATGGAGACGTATTGAAAGGCCAGCGCAGCGTTGTGTTGCAAGCACAGGTTCCGATTATTGCCGGAGAAAATCGGTTGATGGCTTACGCGTTCAATCGCGACAACATCAAAAGCCTGGACGCCAATCGCTTTGTCACAGGCGAGGAATCTTTGCGGCGACGCGGAACCGCGTACATTCTGGCTATTGGTATCAATCGTTACTCCAATCCAAATTACAACCTGAACTTTGCCGTTCCTGACGCTACGATTTTCAGCGAAGAGCTTCGTGCCAGACAGGCTCAGCTTGCCCGATTCGACAAAGTTGAAATTGTCACTCTTTTTGACGCTCAAGCGACCAAGCAAAATATCGTTCACGCGTTGACGCGATTGCGCGGAGGTTCAATGCTTAACGGCACGTTGCCGTCACTGGAAAAGCTGCAACGTGCAAAGCCTGAAGACGCCGTCATCGTGTATTTCGCAGGACATGGTTTGGCGGTCGAACCACGCTTTTACCTGATCCCGCATGATCTTGGTTACAACGGCAAACGCGAAAACCTGTCACAAGCCGGGTTGGCGCGTGTGCTGTCAAACAGTATTTCCGACAAGGAACTGGTCGAATTGTTTGAAGCAATTGACGCAGGCCAATTGTTGCTGGTGATTGATGCCTGCAATTCCGGTCAGGCATTGGAATCCGACGAAGCTCGACGCGGACCAATGAATTCCAAAGGACTGGCTCAACTGGCGTATGAAAAAGGAATCAACGTGCTGACCGCTTCGCAGAGTTATCAAGCTGCACTGGAAAACAAAGAGCTTGGCCACGGGTATTTGACCTATGCCTTGATCGAAAGCGGATTGCGGAAGCTGGAAGCTGATGTTCGCCCACGCGATGGGCGGATTCTAGTTCGGGAATGGCTGAATTATGCAACCGATCAAGTCCCGCGCATGCAAGAAGCCAAAAACAAGAACAAAGCCAAAGAAACAGGACGGATTTTGAAACGTCCCAACGCCGTTCGGCTCACTCCCAAGGTAACGCCTGAGGCGCAACGCCCACGAGCGTTTTATCGTCGTGAAGCCGAAACTCAGCCGATGGTCATCACACAAACAGCTCTTCAAAAATAAAGAGCGCAATCAATCGGCAAGGCTGCAAAGCCCTTTCCGACTGATTGCGCTGGTGAAGTTCTGCGCTGAACAGGTTGGTCTTCTCTGCTTTACTGCTTAAGTTCCTGATTGCCAACTGTTCATGTACTCGACCATTTCCGGCGTCAGTTCATCAATCGTAACGCTCATCGCCGCCAGTTTCAGCCGAGCAATTTCATTGTCCACTTCTTCCGGCAAAACGTGAATCCTCGCTTCCAGCTTGCCGCGATTCTTGACCAGGTACTCGGCAGACAGGGCCTGGTTGGCAAAGCTCATATCCATCACGCTGGCGGGGTGACCTTCGGCGGCAGCCAGATTGATCAATCGCCCTTCGCCCAACACGACGACGCTGCGGCCATTGTGCGTGCGATATTCATCCACGAACGGACGAACATTGCGGACGTCGGTCGAGATGGATTTCAATCCGACGAGGTTCAATTCCAGATCGAAGTGGCCGGAATTGCACACCATCGCGCCATTTTTCATAACGCCGAAATGCGGTGTGTCAATCACGTGGCGGTTGCCAGTGACCGTAATGAAAATGTCGCCAATCGGTGCAGCCTGTGCGATCGGCATGACGCGGAATCCATCCATCGAAGCTTCCAGAGCTTTGATCGGATTGATTTCGGTGACGATGACGTTGGCGCCCAAGCCGCGAGCGCGCATGGCCACACCTTTACCGCACCATCCGTATCCAACCACAACGACGCTCTTGCCCGCCAACAAAATGTTGGTCGCGCGAATCACGCCGTCCAGCGTGCTCTGGCCTGTGCCGTAGCGGTTGTCGAAAAAGTGCTTGGTTTGCGCGTCGTTGACGGCAATGGCCGGGAAACTCAGCACACCGTCTTTCATCATCGCTTTCAGGCGAACGATGCCAGTGGTGGTTTCCTCAGTCGTGCCGACGATGTCTTTGATCAGTTCCGGGCGCTCCTGCACCATTGTCGCCACCACGTCCGAACCGTCGTCAATAATCAGATGCGGTTTGTGATCCAGCGCAATGCGAACGTGTTTGCCGTACGTGTCAGTGGATTCGCCTTTGATGGCGTACACCGAAATTCCGTAATGTTTGACCAGCGCGGCGGCGACGTCGTCCTGTGTGCTCAGCGGGTTGGATGCAATCAACACAGCGTCGGCTCCGGCTGCGGCAAAGGCACGCGCCAGATTGGCCGTTTCCGTCGTCACGTGAGCGCAAGCCACCATGCGCAATCCATCCAACGGTTTTTCTTTCTCAAACCGTTCACGGATCATTCGCAACACAGGCATTTCACGCTCTGCCCATTCAATTCGCTTTTTTCCATCATCGGCCAAGCCGATGTCTTTGATTTCACAACGAACTTCCACTTTGTACCCCTCATTCAAAATTCGCCCACAAAGTCACACGAAGAAACACGACCATCTGTGTGAGTCTTCGTGGCTTCGTGGGCGAGGCGTTTGTGTGTTTAGCTCAGGCCGGCGTCCGAGCGCAGCTTGGCAGCTTTGTCAGCTTTCTCCCAGCTAAAACCGTTTTCGCTGCGACCAAAATGGCCAAACGCGGCGGTTTGCTGGTAAATCGGGCGGCGCAAATCAAGCGTTTCAATGATGCCTTTCGGCGTCAGATTGAAATTGGCGCGAACGATTTCCGCCAGCTTGCCTTCGTCAATTTTCGAGGTGCCGTAACAATCCACATACACCGAAACCGGTTCGGCAACGCCGATGGCATAGGCCAACTGCACCTGGCAACGATCCGCAATGCCTGCGGCCACGATGTTCTTGGCAATGTACCGAGCCATGTAACAGGCCGAACGATCCACCTTTGTCGGGTCTTTGCCCGAAAACGCACCGCCACCGTGCGGAGCCGCGCCACCATAAGTGTCCACAATGATCTTGCGTCCGGTTAGTCCGGTATCGCCTTGCGGACCTCCGGTGACGAAACGTCCGGTCGGGTTGACGTAAATTTTGGTGTTGGCGTCCAGCAGATTGGCCGGGATGGTGGGTTTGATGACGTGGTCAATCACGTCTTCTCGAATCTGTTCAGTGGTGGCATCAGGGCCGTGCTGCGAAGAAATCACTACGGCATCCACACGAACTGGTTTGCCGTCTTTGTATTCGACTGTCACCTGTGATTTGCCGTCGGCTCGCAAATACGGCAGCGTGCCGTCGCGGCGAACTTCGCTGAGTTTGCGAACCAATTGATGCGCCAACTGAATCGGCAGCGGCATCAATTCCGGCGTTTCGTTCGAGGCATAGCCGAACATCAATCCCTGGTCGCCAGCTCCGCCAGTGTCCACGCCCATGGCAATGTCGGGCGATTGCGTATTGATCGCGTTGACCACCGCGCAGGTGTCGCAATCAAAACCATATTTGGCACGGTCATAACCGATTTTGCGAACGGTTTCGCGCGCGACCTTTTGATAATCCACACGCGCAGTTGTGGTGATTTCGCCGCTGATCACGATCAAGCCGGTTGTCACCAGCGTTTCACAAGCCACGCGGCCTTTCGGGTCTTCGGCCAGAACTGCATCCAGAATCGCATCCGAGATTTGATCGCAGATTTTATCAGGGTGCCCCTCTGTCACGGACTCAGAGGTAAACAAAAAACTTCCGTGTTGTTTCACTTAAAAAGCCTCCTCAGCAGGTTGTGTAAAGCAAGTCAGCAAGAACTTGCTCGGTGCGCGGAACACATAACCGATCAGGCCGTTCCGCATCAGGTTTCGGGGTTCTTTGAGATGTAATGATTGCGTCAGTGTAGTTATCAGTACCCTTCAAAGTCGGAGAGGATTGCATGCGCCTCTCTGAGGTGTCAAGGAAAGGGCATTTTCAGCGCAAACGATTTGTCAGTCGTCATGGCTTCATGGCTTCGCGGTTGTTTGGCGTTCGCGTGCGAAATACCCTTGCCGAGTTTTGATGGTCATTTCGCCTTCGCGTTTGGTGGCTTCATTGGTTAAAGACAGATTGACTCGGCGAAAGCGTCCATCGCGTGAACTATTGACTGGCGTGTAGCCGATGCTGTACCGAATGCGCAAATGGCTGAATAGGTCTGCCAACCGCTGATTGACGTTCAGCGTATCGGCAATCAAAACTTCCCCGCCGGTTGGTTCGGCAAACTCGTCCACGCGAACCGTCCAATTGTATTTTTCGGCGCGCCCGCGCATGAACATTTTCAACGTCCTGGAACTCTCTCCGCCAACCGTCAATCCACAGACTACTGCGTTGTGCTCCAACAAGCGTTCGTTGACTTCAGACACAGTCGGTTTGGTGAAACTGTGCATGGTGGCAATGTTGTCCGTGACGACGATGATGACGCGGCGGCTCAATCGGTCGTGGGCGTTATCCATCTGCAATACCGCTTCGTTCAGGGCGGTATGAATCGAAGTGCCGACACCGACAAACGATGTTTCCAGCGTTTTGCCGATCTGGTCAACAATCTTTTTTCGGTCGCGCGTGAAATCCTGCAAGAGCCGGGTTTGATCGGCAAAAGTCATCAAAGCCACTTCGTCTTCCGGGCGCAGATATTGCAACGCTTGTAGCGCGCCGTTGCGAATTTCTTGAAGAACGGGTCGTACGCTCGCGCTCAAATCAAGCAGCAGCAAAATCGAAAGCGGCAACCGATCCTGACTGAAATGAACGACCTCTTGCTTCACGCCGTCTTCGAGCAAAATAAAATCATCCCGGCGCAATGTGTTGATGACTTTGCCGTCTTTCTTTCGCAGCACCTGAGCATCCAGCACCACCAGATCGGTGTTGATCTTGACGATTTCCGAATTCGGCACCGGCGGTTCCTGGGCAACCCCTGGCAAGGCAACCAGCACCAGCGTCGCCAGACTCAACCAAATCGCTTTAGCTTGCAAATTCATCATTCGGAAATGCTCTCGGAAATGCTCTCAACGACCTTTGACAATCGCGCACGATTGCGTCCGTAAATCTCAGTCAAATCCGCCAGTCGCTGCCGAAGCTCCGGTGTCAATTGTTCTGCGCGAAACCGCCAACTCCAGTTGCCATTTTCGCGCGCCGGGGTGTTCATTCTGGCTTCGCTGCCGCAGCCCAGAACATCCTGCAACGGAATGATTGCCGAGTCAGCAACCGAAGCCAGCGCCAATCGAATAAAGTCCCAGTTCAATTCCTTGCCGTTGGAACCAAGATATTTGATCGCAAATTCCTGCTCGGTCAGTTTGGCGTCACCGTCTGCCGGTTGATTTACCTGCATTGAAAACCAACCAAGCGTCGTGTCGTTGTCGTGGGTGCCTGTGTAAACCACTGAATTGCGCGCGAAACTATAGGGCTTCAGCTTATCGGCATCCGGGTCTGTGCCGAAGGAAAATTGCAAGACGCGCATTCCTGGAAAATTGAATTGCTCGCGCAGCGCGTCCACTTCCGGCGTAATCAATCCCAAATCTTCGGCAATGATTGGCAATTCACCGGCTTCGTCTGCAAAGGCATTTTTGATGGCGTTAAACAAATCCGCGCCCGGCCCAAGCTCCCACTTGCCATTGACGGCTGTCGTTTCCGTTGCCGGAACTGCCCAGTACTTTTCAAATCCACGAAAATGGTCCAGCCGGACAATGTCCACCAGCGACAACGCGGCACGAATGCGCTTGATCCACCATTGATAGCCGTCTTTGGCCATCAGCTCCCAGCGATACAGCGGGTTTCCCCACAACTGGCCGGTCTCGCTGAAATAATCCGGCGGAACTCCGGCCACCGAGGTTGGATTGCCTTCTTTGTCCAGATAAAAAAGCTGCGGGTTCGCCCAGACATCCGCCGAATCGTGAGCAACGAAAATCGGAATGTCTCCGATGATCCTGACGCCTTTCTTATTGGCATAAGCCGCCAGCGCCAGCCACTGCTGGAAAAACAGATACTGCCAGAATTTATGACAACTGATTTCAACCGCGTGATTTTCCCGAAAAAAATGCAGCGCCTTGTCTTCCCGGTCGCGCAAATACGGCTCCCACTTTGTCCATTCCTGCCCGTTGTGCGCATCCTTGATCGCTCGAAACGTCGCGTAATCTTCCAACCACCATGCAGCCTGTTCGGTAAACTTCAGATAATCGGCTTTGGTACCTTCGTCAGCCAATTCAATAAACCCGACATGGGCTTTGGCCAGCAAACGTATTTTCGTTTCAATGACCTTGCCAAAATCCACTGACTCAACAGAAAGCCCTGAAATGGAAGCCAAATCTGATTGCGTCAAAAAACCGCTCCCCACCAACGGGTCGAGACAAATCAGCAGTGGATTTCCTGCAAAGGCCGAAAAACATTGGTACGGCGAATCTCCATATCCTGTTGGCCCTAAAGGCAACACTTGCCACAAACTCTGCCCCGTCTCTTCCAGGAAATCCACAAAGTCATAAGCGGCTTGCCCCAAATCGCCAATGCCAACCCCTCCGGGCAATGAAGTCGGATGCAACAATATCCCGCTGGCCCTTGTAAAACTCATTTGCTCGCGGCCTCCCTCAAACTTGAATCAAAAATTTGTCGTTCAGTTATGGATGTTTTTATGCTGTTTCGTTGATGCGGGCAGATTCTACCACAGCGG
>JAEUQP010001046.1 GCA_016789645.1 Acidobacteriota bacterium
TGGTTTGCCAGATCGGCGGGCTGATGGCGGTCGTGCGATTCAGGTCTTTGGCGGCGTACACCGCCTTGGTTTGCATGCCTTCTAACTCGAATTTTTCTTTGCTCACTTCGGATTCCCTGCAGTGGGTGTAGAGACGCAAAAATTTGCGTCTCTACGTCAAATGAATTTAGTGCTGTGAAAGATAGGTGTATTGCAGCGTCATCAACGCCTGTTTGACAGCGACAACGGCGGCATCGAATTGCGCTTCGTGAACCAGCACGGCGTCGGTGCTGTAGGTCGAAACGCTCAAAATGCTGATGTCGGCGGTAGCCAGCGAACGGCTGATTTCGGCGATGAATCCGACGACCGAAAAATCCAGAAAGGTGTCGAAACGGATCATGCGCCAATCGCCGCGAGCTTGTGCGCCGGGAAAGCGGTCAGCAATTTGTTGCCAGTGATCTTCGGCAATCATCAACGTGATTTCCTGTTTATCGCGGATCAACGACACAAAACCGTCCGCATCGAACAAACATTCCACCGCCGCGCGGTATTGTTCCAGCGGCAAACTGGCCACGGCGTATCGAGTTTCAGGAAGGTACAGTTGAATTGCCATAAGGTTATTCAATCACGGCGTAAGCCCTGACCGGGAAGGTTCCGACGCCGCAAAATTTGATCGGCGCGGCGTGAAAGCGAAATCCCGTCAGCGGCAGTTTGTCCAGATTGCACAAATGTTCGGCGATGGGAATGCCTGCGCTGAGCAACACGGTGTGCGCGGGTCGCTGGCCATCGTTCATATCGTCAATGTTGACCGAATCAATGCCAACCAGAGCGATTCCGGCGGCGACCAAAAACTCGGCTGCCGCGCGTGTCAAAAAAGGAGCCTCTTTGCTGTATTGCTCCGTTCGCCAGTGAACATCCCAGCCGGTGCGTACCAGCACGGCACGGTTTTTCAGCGTCAGGTTTTCAAACTGGTCAACGTCAATCGCCCGGCTGGTTCGCCGAGTGGCATCAATGACCAGCCCTTCCAGATCGGCCAACCGTTCCAGCGGCAGCGAAGCCAGATCGCCGCCTTCGGCAAACCGATGAAACGGCGCGTCCACATACGTGCCGGTGTTGGCGACCATTTCGATACGTCCAATCTGAAACGTCGTGCCTTCGGCATATTTGCCAAGCGCAGCTTCGCGGCTCAGGTAATCGGAAATGGCCGGAGCAGGCAAGCCGGGATAAGTCACCATCCCGGCTTCAATTTCGTGGCTTACGTCAATCAGCGTTCTCATCGCATTGCCGCTTGAGGCCAGCCGGATTTACGGAGTTCCTGCTTCAATCTGGCCATCGTTGCTTCGACGTCTTCCAGTTTGCGCGGAATCGAAGCGGACATGTTCACCGGGTCGCCGGTCGTCACCAGAATGTCGTCTTCGATGCGAATGCCTATGCCTTTGTATTTTTCAAACGCGGGGCGAACGGCCTGGATGAAGCGTTCGTTTTCCGGCGTCTTCGGCAACCAATCCAGCGCGTCCGGGCGAATGTAAATTCCGGGCTCGACGGTCAGCACCATGCCCGGCGCCAGTGGCGTTCGGTAATCGCCAACGTCGTGAACGTTCATGCCAATCCAGTGGCTGGTTCCGTGCATGAACCACGTGCGAAATTCGTTGTTGTCTTTGGACGTAATCAAGCCGAGTTTGAATAAACCGTCTTTGATGATTTCCGCCGTCACGCCTTGCACCGATTTGGTGTTGGACGCCGGGTCGAAGACTGCGCCGACGACATTTCCTGCGCGAACGCGATTGATCGAAGCCGTCTGAGCGTCATAAACGATGCGGTAAATGTCTGCCTGTTCTTTGGTAAATTTGCCATTGATCGGAATCGTCCGCGTGATGTCGGCGGTGTAATGGTCGAATTCCGACGCGCAATCCATCAGCAACAAACTGCCGTTGTCGAGCGGTTCCTGGTTGGTGATGTAATGGAGCGTGGTGGCGTTTGCGCCCGCGCCGACGATGCAGGGATAGCCCCAGTTGTCGGCTCCGCGTCGTTTGAAGGTGTATTCAAATTCCGCCTGGATTTCGTATTCGAACATGGCGGGCGAAGCGACCGCGAACACGCGATGAAACGCTTCAGCGGTGATATCGGCGGCGTGTTGCAGCAGTTTGAGTTCCCACGGCGATTTCACCAATCGCAACTCGGCAAAAATGGAATGCGCCGAGCGAATCTTCAAACCGGAATTTGTGGCTTTCAGGTTTTCGGCGAATTCGTGTTCGTAGCGATATTCGCGCAGGTCGCGGCCCTGCGGAGTCAGCAGATAAATTTCGGCTTGGTCGTTCTTGGCCGCTTCGATAAAGGTCTGAAATTCAGTTTGCCATTGCGCCAGCAACTCGGCGCTGGGTTTCGATACCGGGCCGCGTTTGGCAATGGCGGCTTCGGCTTTTGGGGCCAGCGTCGCCAAAAAGCCGTTCAGCAAACTCATGTCCCACACTTCCTGCACGCCGCTGCGTTGCCGAGCGTCTTCGTTGCTCAACATGCGGCCTGTCCAGGTTTCGCGGCGCGGATCGCGTTTGGGAACGAACAGAATTTCGCGGGTTTTCTTCGCTCCGGGAACCAGGACCAGTGCGGCTCCGTCCTGATTGATGCCCGTCAGGTAATAGAGGTTATTTTCCTGCCGGTAATGGTAATCCACGTCAAAGGTGTAAATGCGCGGTTCGGTGCTGAACAAGACCATGATGGTTTTGTCGCCCATGCGCTTCATTGCTTCCTGACGCCGTTTGGCCAATTCCGCCAGCCGTTCGGCTTCGGAAATCTTCGGCGCAGGCGGAGCAATGCGCCAGGCTTCGGGCGCGGAACTTGTCGCTTCGACCTGCGGCGCGGTTGGCAGCGCAGTCAAAACCAAAACAGCCAGCGTCAGCACAAAGGCTAAGACGCTCAAACGGCGGAAATTCGTTTTCATCGGTTCACCTCGGTTGAATTGTTCAATCAGGAGATTTTGATCAGCAACCACAACAATAGCACGTGAAAAGCCCAGATCGTAAGCGCGTACGGCAATTGGAATTTGATGACGCCGTATTGATCGCGCAAATTCAGCAGCGCTGCCGGAACGATGTTGAAATTTGCCGCCATCGGCGTCATCAACGTGCCGCTCGACCCGGCGGTCAGCGTCATGATCGCTGCCATCGCCGGATTTACGCCGAACGGCTGGATAATCAGCGGCACCAACACGCCGGTTGCAATCACCGGAAATGCCGCGAACGAATTGCCCATGACGATCGTGAACAACGCCATGCCTAAACAGTTCGCCAGCACCAGCAAAAACAGATTGTTGCCGGGAATCACCGCTTGAATGCCGCCCGCGATCAAATCGCCGACTTTGGCTGCCGTGAAAATCACGCCCAGCGAAGCCAGCAACTGCGGCAGAATGTTTACGGCTCCCATGGCTTCGTTCAATCGGCGGCCTTCGTTCATCAAGGTGTTGAACCCGGCGCGCGTCAGTCCCAACGCGATGACCATTGCCGCTACGCCGCCGAAGCCCAAACCGACCAGTGCGCCTCGGTTGGCGTCCATTCCCAATTGGCGAAACAGAATGGCAAAGAAAAATGTGACCACCGGAATGGCAATGACCGGCACAAAAATTTGATTGCCAAATGCCGGAGCGCGGACGTTCCGTCCGCCTGGTCCGCGGACTTCCAGTCCGCCCGTCACACCTTCATTAACATTCCCGCGCGTCACGCGTCCCAGCCCATCCAACGCCACCATGGCCACCACCAGCACTCCCGTCAACCAATACGGCATCCAGCTTCCGAACGCGAAAATCACGCCCAGCAGCAACCAGAACATTCCGCTTCCGATTCGTCGCGGATTGGTTTTGTCTGTAAATGTCATCGTCGCAAAGATGAACAGGATGATTCCCGTCAGCACATACACGACATCCAGATTGAAGAGTTTTTCGATCATCGCGCGGCCTCCCGGTTGAGCCAGCGATCCAGCAACCAGAATTGCACGGCGGCAAACAGAATCGAAGCCACGACGACGGGAATCGTGAACTTCACCAAATCCCACACGCCGACGGCGAAACCCAATCCGTTCATCACGCCATACACCAGCAAAATTCCGGCTTGGACGGGCGACAGATTCTGGCCGTAAAAGTTGCCGTAATTTTCAGCGGCGGCGTTGGCGGCTTTGATGCGTTCGACAGACTGCTGGTTCAGAACCGGGAGCGGTAGCGACCGGGCCGATTCAGTGGTTGCCAAACTCGCCGAGTCGTCACCGTCTTCCGTTTCGTACGATGAGCTTGCCGGGTCGCTACCGCTTCCCGTTCCGTACCGGGATGCCGCGCCCAGCGACATCGGAAATACCAACGGACGCACGAACGACGGATGGCCGTTGAGTCGAATGCCAATCGCTCCGTGCAGCACGCGAAACAGTTGATAGACAATCTGTAACCGTCCGACCGTCGCCGCGCGAATGCCGCGAATCAATTTGGCGGATTGTTCCTGCAACCCGAAGCGTTCGCTCAAACCGATGGCGGGCAGCGTGATGATGAACAAGGTCATCAGCCGGTTATCGGCAAAGGCTTTGCCCAGTGTGTTGATGATTCCCATCTGACCGGGTTTAGTCAGAAAAGGAAGCTGCAAGAAAAATCCTTCGTGCGAAAACAGCGGCAATCCGGCAATAAGTCCGGTCGCCAACGCCGCCGCCATGACCACCAATGTCGTTCGCAGTTTCAAAGCAATGCCGACGACAATGATGACAATGCCAATAAGTTTAAGCAGATCGTAACCGTGCAAATGTGATGACCTCCTGTTGCCGAAGTCCCGGCAGCTTAAAGCATCGGTTGCAGGCCGACAATGGCGGGAATGCCGCAAAAGACTGGAAAATCTGGCCTTTGCAAAAAGCCAGACCGGTGTTTATCATCGCGCCTCATTTCCGAACGAATTCCCGAACGTACCCATTCAACTATGACATTCGTCCGCGAAGATCACGAAGCGACACGAGGAGGTTTCACGGCCTCTGGCGTGTCGCTTCGTGTTCAGCGCGGATTTTTCCATCGTTTCGATCAGGGAGGAAAATGGCTGAACAGCCCGAGAAATTTGATGTAACCGTCATCGGCGCCGGCCCCGGAGGATACGTGGCCGCCATTCGCGCGGCGCAGGTGGGATTGAAAACCGCAATCATTGAACGAGACAAATCGCTTGGCGGAACCTGTTTGTTGCGCGGCTGCATTCCCACCAAAGAGTTGCTGCATTCGGCGCACGTGTACGATTTGATCAGCGATCCTGAAGAATTCGGCGTCAGCGTCACCGGCCTGAAGCTGCATTTCAACAAGGTCATGGATCGCAAAAACAAGATTGTCACCAAACTGTCCAAAGGCGTTGAGTTCCTGATGAAGAAGAACAAGATCACCGTCTTCAAAGGTCAGGGACGTTTGGAAGGCAAAGGTCGGGTCACGGTCACGGACGCCAATGGCAACGTCACCGAAGTGCCGACGAAAAACGTGATTCTGGCTACTGGTTCGGCTCCGCGTTTGTTGCCCGGTATGTCGGTGCAAGCTCCGCGCATCATCACCAGCGACGAATTGCTGGACATTGACCACGTGCCGAAATCGCTGGTTGTGTTGGGCGCAGGAGCCGTCGGTGTTGAATTTGCATCGGTGTTCAAACGCTTTGGTTCGGACGTGACGATCATCGAATTGCTGGATCGGCTGGTTCCGATCGAAGACGCCGAAACGTCTGCCGAGTTGCAAAAAGCTTTTCGCAAACGCGGCATCAAAGTGATGACCAGTACCAAATTCGAATCCGCCACGGTCAACGCCAAAGACGTGACGATCAATTTCACCGGCGCGGACGGCAAACCGGGAACGATCAATGCTGACACGCTGCTGGTGGCGATTGGTCGCCGACCCGTAACCGATGGTTTGGGACTGGAAAACACCAAATGCGAAGTGGATCGCGGCTACATTCAGGTAGATGAGTTCATGCGAACTGCCGAACCGAACGTGTACGCCATTGGCGATGTGGTTCCCACTCCTTGGTTGGCGCACGTGGCGTCGAAAGAAGGCTGTCTGGCCGCCGAACACATTGCCGGGCGCAATCCGCGTCCGATCAATTACAACCTGGTTCCAAACTGCACGTACTGCGAACCGGAAATCGGCAGCGTTGGCTTGACCGAAGCCAAAGCCAAAGAAAAAGGTTATGACATCAAGGTCGGCAAATTCCCGTTTTCGGCGTTGGGCAAAGCGATGATCCTGGGCGAAACCGAAGGCTTCGTGAAAGTCATCGCCGACGCCAAATATGACGAAGTGCTGGGCGTTCACCTGATCGGCCCGCACGCGACGGATTTGCTGGCCGAAGCTTGTGTGGCGATGGGATTGGAAGCCACCGCTGAAGAGTTCGGTCACATCATGCACGCGCATCCCACGCTGAGCGAAGCCGTGATGGAAGCTGCCGAAGCTGTCCACGGATTGGCAACGAGTATCTGAAACAAGAAAAACGATCCGGCTGTTTCCCCGGCAACAAGTTCGCCTGAAAACATCGCGGGTCACAAACGATAGAAAGTTAAGAACAGGAGAGAATGAATGGCTACTGATGTTTTGATGCCCCAGATGGGCGAATCCATCGCGGAAGGCACGATTGTGAAATGGCTGAAAAAAGTCGGCGACAGCGTCGGGCGCGACGAACCGTTGCTGGAAATTTCAACCGATAAAGTGGACGCCGAAGTTCC
>JAEUQP010001066.1 GCA_016789645.1 Acidobacteriota bacterium
GGAGCGACGGCTTCGGCGATGAGCGACCGCGTCAGCTCGCCGTTTTCACGATTTGAAACTCAGGAAGGCGGGCAAGGCGGCGAACTGATGCCGGGCGTGGAAGTTTTGGCCAACGCCCTCACGACGATTCTGCACAAACGGTTTCATTCCGAAACCCCAGGCTGGCTGGTTGTCTTTTTCGCGGCAATGATTGCCGGCATCATCGTGTTTTCGATGACCGCTCCCTATGAAACGTCTTCGACATTGTCCCTGATGATGTTCCTGGGCGTATTGCTGTTCCTGATTCTGTTGGCGTCCTTTGCGATGCACGCTTATTGGATGGTTTTGCCGCCGCTGGTTCCGGTCGTAGTGTCGGCATTGGTGGCGATGCCGATGACGCTGTTGCGGCGTTCGATGACGCTCAGCGCAAATTTGAACGAACGGTTCACCGAACTGATTCTGGAAACTGCCAAACTGTCGCCAACCGCCATGACGTTTCAGAACGGAAACGTCATCGAATCGCCCAAGCATTCATGGCTGGGCGGAATGCACTGGAAAATGCGCGCTCTGGAACAATTGCAGCGGCAATTGATGGCTCGTTCACAGTTTGTGGACAGTGCGCTGCGCTCGATTGAAGACGGATTGCTGATTGCCGACACGTCAGGACAGATCGTGTTTATCAACCGTCGCGCTTTGCAAATCCTGCAACCGGCAGGACGCAATCTCACCGGGCAAAACCTGATCGCCTGTTTGAAAGCCGCCGAGTTCGGTTCGTCCGTCGCCCAGGAAGTTTCGGCTCCCGGCTCGGCGGATCAAATCATGTCGCAATTGCTGACCGACCGGCAGATCATCGAACGCGAAATCATCATCGGCGAAACACCGCCGCAAACGTACATGCTGCGCCTGGCCGCCGTCGTTTCCGCTGAAAAGGATTCGCCGCTCGGCATCGTCGCCACGCTCGACGACATCACCAAACAACGCGAATTGCAGCAGTTGAAAAACGACGTGCTGGCTCTGGTCACGCACGAAATGCGCACGCCGCTGACTTCCATCAAAGGCATGAGCGAAGTCCTGTTGCAATTCGACGCCGCCCCGGAACGCCGCCGCGAAATGCACCAGACCATCCACGAAGCTGCCGAACGGTTGTCGCGCATGATTGACGAATATCTGGATTTGGCGCGGCTGGAATCCGGGACGCGGCCCTTGATGCCGAAAGCCATTCGACCGGCAGCGTTGATTGAACAAACGCTGTTGTTGTTGGAACCATTGGCCGCCCAACGCCACATCAAATTGACGCGGCGGTTGGCTGAAAACCTGCCGGTGATTTTCGCCGACGAAGATTTGCTTGCGCGCGCGCTCACCAATCTGCTGGCCAACGCCATCAAATACAGCCCACCAAATACGGAAGCCATCGTCACAGCCAAAACCGATGGGCGTTGGGTGTTCATTTCCATCGCCGATCAGGGCTACGGAATTTCTCCGGAGTTGTTACCGCGTATTTTCGAAAAGTTTTATCGTGTGCCTCGCGTCGAAGATGCGGATGCTCCCGGCACCGGCCTCGGACTGGCGTTGGTGCGGGAAATTGCAGAGTTGCATGGAGGACGGGTTTTGGTAGAAAGTGAACCGAACACTGGTTCGGTGTTTACGCTGCGACTCCCCATCGAGATCAAACAATAAAACGAAGGCATTCTTCTTGACTTCCCTGCCCAACATTCTGGTGGTTGATGACGACCGTCTGATCCGCAATACGCTCGAAGCGGCGCTGTCGCTCAACGGGTTTCGTGTGAGCCTGGCGAAAACCGGGCGCGAAGCCATTGCGGCGGCCCAGGCACAAGCGTTCGACGCCGTCATCAGCGACATTTATATGCCCGATGGCGACGGGTTGGACGTGGTGCGTGAACTGCACTCCACCCAGCCGGCCTTGCCCGTGATCTTGATGACGGCTCAGGGCGAATTGGATATGACCGTGCGGGCATTGGCCGAAGGCGCCAGGGATGTCATTGCCAAACCCTTCGATGTGGCTGCGCTGACCCGGTTGCTGAACGAACACCTGACTGCCAATCGTCGGAAATCCAAATCGCTTACCGCTCCGACCTCTCCTGATTTTTCCGGTTCCGGGTTGATCGGTCGCAGCCCGGCCATGATGACCGTCTACAAATTGATCGCCGTTGCCGCGCGCAATGACGCCACGATTTTGCTTACCGGAGAATCCGGAACCGGCAAGGAATTGACGGCGCGCGCGATTCACGATTTCAGCGAACGAAAAGACAAACCGTTTCTCGCCGTGAACTGCGCGGGGTTGACCGACACGTTGCTGGAATCCGAGTTGTTCGGCCATACCAAAGGCGCCTTCACCGGCGCCAACGCAGACCGCGCGGGATTGTTCGAAGCGGCGGATGGCGGCACGTTGTTTCTGGACGAACTGGCTTCGACCAGTCCGGCATTTCAGGCCAGTTTGTTGCGCGTGCTGCAATCGGGCGAAGTTCGCCGCGTGGGTTCGCCGCAAACTCGCCGGGTCAATGTGCGCATCATCGGAGCCAGCAATTCGCCATTGCGGGAACTGGTGGCGAACGGCGAATTTCGCGCCGATCTGTTTTATCGCTTGAGCGTGTTGACCATTGATTTGCCGCCATTGCGCCAACGTCCGGGCGACATTGAATTGCTGGCGCAACATTTTTTGCGCCGCAATAGCACGAATGACCAATCGTTTCTGCTGACCGAAGAAGCATTGCAGGTATTGCAAAGGCATTCGTTTCCGGGCAATGTGCGAGAACTGGAAAATGCCATGAAGCGTGCCATGGCGCTCTGCGTCAACGGAGTCATTACTCCGGATTGTTTGCCGTCTCATCTCGCAGGAAAAGACCAAGATTCGCTTGAACAGTCGGAACGGAAGGATTCGTTGAAATTGCTGGCAGCGGATTGGCCGACGCTGGAAGAATTGGAGCGCCGGTATTTGCAATTAGTGCTGGAAAAAGTTCACGGCAACCGCCAACATGCTGCCGATCTGCTGGGAATTGCTCGACGCACCATCCAACGGCTCATCATTCGTTATGGATTGGTCACAGCAGATTCCGCCGAAAGTGATGACAGTGAAAGCGCATCCACACGCGCCCAACAAGGGGAGTAAGTTGTTTTGGAAGGGAAATCCGCGACCATCAGGCAGACCACAACCTGGCAGACAGCAATCAGGCAGATGACCATTGGTGTGGTTTGCACGCTGCTGCTTTGGGCCACGTGTGAGGTCGTCGCATTCGCCCAACCCGTCGAAGCCCGAGTGGCCAGCATCAATGGCAATGTCATTCGCTTGAATCGAACAACCCGCTTTACCGTTCGCCGCGGCGACGTACTTTCTCCCGGCGATGAACTGGATACGCGCGGCGGCGGCAGAGTCACCATCCAACTTACCGACGGCAGCCTGATTGTCATTCAGCCCGGTTCGCACGTCATCCTGAAAGATTTTCGCGCCGCCGCTTCGTTGCGCGAACTGGTGCAGGTCGTCGTTGGCCGCATCCGCGTCAAAATCGCTCATTACGGTGGTCGCCCGAATCCGTATCGCGTCAACAGTCCAACGGCTTCGATTCTGGTACGCGGAACCGAATTCGCCGTGACGGTGGATGCGTCCGGCGAAACCGGCGTGCTGGTGTATGAGGGTTTGGTCGAAGTCGAGAGCTTGAGCGATCCCAACCGCCGAGCCTTGTTGACTCCGGGCAATGGCGCGCTGATCAGACCCAACGAAGACTTGCGTTTTTTTACTCCCGGCAGCCGAGAATCCGATGAACGCGGCCTGCGAATTTCGGATAATCACCAGCATATGCTCACCCCCAATGGCCCTGGCAATCTTGGGGCACTCGTTTCCGGGACGGCCAGAAGCTACATTGCCGGCACTTACGAACGTTACATTGACAGTCTGGTCGAACCCGGCGAATCCGCTCCCGTGATGCGGTTCACAGCCTTTGCGGATTCGCATCTGGATAGCCTGGAAAACCCCTCTTACGCGACGGAATTCGGCAGATTTGAAAGCCGCAGTCTGATCATTTCCTCTTTCAGCGATTCCTCGGCTCAGTTCAAGGGCCGCCAACAAGAGAATTTTTTCAAATCCGTCGAACCGCTTAACACGGGCTGGCTGGCGCAAAGCACAGTGTTTTTGCCATTGCCGAACACTCGCTGGGTGCTCGGCGGCAGCTTTGCCTCTTCCGATAGCAGCGTGAATAACACTTTGCGGCAGACGAGCAAGGGCGAACCATCGCTTTTTTATCCGAGGGGCACGACGTATCGGCGAACCAGTAACAGTGAAACCCGTGCGAATTCCCAAAGCGCCTCGCTGATGCTGGCGCGCAGCCTCGGCCAGGAAGGTCGAACCAGTGTCGGCATCGGAATTGACTATCTCTCCGGCAACGGAACCTTGCGCGGAGAAACGTCGCTCGCTCATTTTGCCAATGACAGCAAAATTCCCATTTTCCGAGCCAATGAAAGTTTACACGCTGAATCGGACATCCATCGCACCCGGTTGAAACTGGGTTTGACGCATCAATTTTCTGGCAACCACAAACTGGGAATTGTCTATCGCCACGGATTGTTGTCGGCCCAGGACCAGGATGTATCGCGGGCATTCAACGGCTTGCCTCTGGCTCTGGATTCGATCACGTATGCCAGCCAATCAAATGAACTCGGCCTGAGATGGCGCGGCCCGCTGACACGCAAACTGTTTTACGGAGTCGAAGGCCATTGGCTGACGACCGGCATTCGCGAAAATATCAATCGGGCAATTGCCGTTGAAGTCATTGAACGCGAACGCATCACCCGCGCGTCGGCAAGTTTTGGCGTGGGATATGCGCTGACTCGCCAAACGGTGTTCAGCGCCGACGTCGCCGCCGGGCAATCAACCATTCTGGAAGATTATTACGAACATGCGACCGGAAATCCGATTGAACAGGAGCGCGCACGACGCAGGTTTGTTTCGGCGCAAATCGGAGTGCAGTCGGATTTGTGGAAAAATCTGTTTGGCAGCGTGTCGGTGCTCCGAATCGCTCAATCGCATACTGAAAACCGTCAACTGTTTCCTGATCGGTTTGGCCGGTTGCTGGATGCCAATGGATTACCTGCTTCGATTGGGCTGGAGCGCGATCAATTTTCGGACAATTACGCCGATTTCGGCTTCGGATGGCGTGTGACCAAAAACATTTTGGCTCAATACATCCTGGCAACGAGCCTGGGGCGACAATCGCCGAATCATATTTTTCTGCTGCGGTACACGCTCCGAAAAGACGAATAACCTTCATTCCCTGTTTTCAAAACATGAGCCACCCAACCAACCCAATTCTGAAAAGAACTTCGACGGCAGTGTGCGCAGCCTGGGTGTTGATCCTGATTTGCCGGTTGCATATCACCGCAGCCGATCCCAAGCCGCCATTGCCATCGGGGAAACCGGCAGAAGGCACGTTTCGCTTTTTGGTCTTGGGTGACGCCGGAACCGGCAAAGAGGGACAACTCGCCATCGCCCGGCGCCTGACTCAATTCCTGACCGAGCGCACGTTCGATACGGTGTTGATGCTGGGCGATAACATTTATTCCAGTGGCAAAGCATCTGATGCTCGCGCGAAATTCGAACAACCATATGCCGATTTGCTGCGCCAGAACGTCAAATTTTTTGCCGTGCTGGGCAACCACGATGTTCGAAGCGGGCGAAGCTTCCAAATTCATTATCCGAATTTCAACATGGGCGGGCGGGCGTATTATTCGATGGCCAAAGCCAACGGGCTGATTGAATTTTTCGCGCTTGATTCAACGGATTTCAACGATCAGCAATTGAACTGGTTGGAAGTGGCGTTGGCGGCGTCCAAAGCCCGCTGGAAAGTCGCGTACTTTCACCATCCGATTTATTCGTCCGGCAAAACGCATGGTTCCGACACGCGGTTGCGCGCCAAACTGGAGCCGCTGTTCGTCAAATACGGCGTGGCAGCGGCGCTTTCCGGCCACGACCATTTTTACGAACGAATCAAACCTCAACGCGGCATCCAGTACTTCGTGTGCGGTTCCAGCGGGCAGCTTCGTCAGGGCAACATCAATCCGAAAAGTCCGCTGACCGAAGTCGGCAACGACAAGGTACACAGTTTTCTGTTTGCCGAAGCCTCGAAAACCGCCTTGACCTTTTGGGCGATTGACGCGGCGAGCAACATTCTGGACAGCGTCACCCTGAAAGCCGCAGAGCGCGCTCAATGACAAAATGACTCGCCTCATCCGGCCCATCACAACTCGCCTTCATAATCAGCCAACAACACGCAGATTTGATCCAGCACGGCAGTCACATCCCGTCCAGGGCCGGTGTAATTGTTTCCCATCGAACTGACAATCAAAACGTGACCGCGTTTGGTGGTGACGTACCCTGACAGCGCATTGACGTAACTGAGCGTGCCGGTTTTGCCGCGAAAGTTGCCTGCGGCGGCGGTGTCGCGCATGCGGCGTTCCAGCGTGCCG
>JAEUQP010001105.1 GCA_016789645.1 Acidobacteriota bacterium
TACCCGGCCAGTTTTGCCAGCCGGTAAATCAGCAGACTGATCTGCGTTGTAAGATTGAAAAGAACGAGCATTACTGCCTTCCTGATTGGTCTGCGCCTCTGCTGGGTGCGCCACTGGTTCGGCGCTGAGCCGTGGCGCTACTGTTTTCCCACGTCTATCCGGCTCGGAAATTCTTCTTCCTGAATTCCGAATGTCGCCGCGATCTGCTTGCGAAGTTCCGGGTCTGTAATTCCGGCCAGGGCCGCCATTTCGCGCTGCTTCATCTGGGCAAACTGCTGCAACTTGGTCGCGTACTCGTTGCCGATCTGGATTTTTTCTTCCAGGCTGGCCAGCCGTTCGCGCTCCAGTTCGTTTTCCGCTCGCAGGTTGGCCGACTTGGCCACCAATTCAGCGCGTTCGGTTTCGATTTGCACTTTCGCTTTGGCTTGCGCGGCGGCAACTTTACTGCGCCAATGACTCAGCGGAATCAGAATCGCAGCCAACAACAGCAGTCCAAACAACAGAGGAAAGGCGACAGATTCGCAGTAAAAGCGGATACCACCTGAAAGTTGCGCATGCTCTTCCATCCGGAACCAACTGATAGTCGCGTGCGTGACAGAAAACAGGGTCAACAGGAAACCGAACGCGCCAAGCGCGGCCTTGTGAGAACCAGCAGAGCGATTGAAGTTGAGTAGACAGTACAGCGCCGTTGCCTCGCCGGCCAGCGCAAACGCCGCAGTTAGCCAGCCTTCCCAGCCGGGAACCGTGACAATGAACAGCCGGGCGTTGTAATACCCAAACAACGCAAATAAGGCGTACTTCAACCACCTGATGTAACCGCCGTCGGTGGCAAGCTCGAAACTGTCTGCCTCTTTTCTGAGAGCTTTGGATTGTCGAGTGTGCTCGTCAGATTCGGCAAACTTTCTGCCAAGATCGAATAGTTGCATTGAGATTTGCTCCTGGAATGGAGCGAGTGAATTCGCCACTCGCTGGAAAGTGGCGACGGGAAAGAGGTCGCTGAACGAACGGGGTTGTACCACACGGCCTTCGCCCAAAACAATACCAAAAAATGACCACACTCATTTTTTCAGCCCGGAAAATCCGCAAAACGATTGGCGTCAGCACGGCGATAACTTGAACAGATGCAATGTTGCAAGCAAATCACCGCTGCCGGTCGGCGTCCCGCCCTCGGCATTGCAAAACAAAAAGCCTGTGAATGCAGCAATCTTGCGTTCACAGGCTTTTGTTTTTTCACGTCTTGCTGTATCCAACGGGCGACGGTAAAGTGCGGTTTCGAGCAAGTCCTAAACTTTCCAATCCGCCAAATCGCAATCTCATCGCTGACCGTGCTGGCCGCCGGGGGCTATTTGTGGTTTGGCGAGCGTACAGAAGGAGTTCATTAAGCATGCAAATCAGTGGCAGTACGTTTTTAGTTTCCGGCGGAGCGTCCGGGTTGGGAGGCGCGACGTCGCGTTTGTTGGCGGAAAGTGGCGCGAATGTTGTCATCGCCGACGTCAACAAAGAGAAAGGCGCGGCACTGGCTGCGGAGTTGGGCGCGAAGACGCGCTTTGTCGAATGCAATGTGACGGACGAAGACAGCGTGAAAGCGGCGGTTGCCGCGGCAATTTCCCACTTCGGCGGTTTGAATGGCGCAATCAATTGCGCAGGCATTGGCGTTGCTGAAAAAACCGTTGGCAAGGACGGGCCACATTCGTTGGCTTCGTTCAAACGGGTCATCGAAGTGAATCTGATCGGCACGTTCAACGTCATTCGGTTGGCTGCGGCGCAAATGAGTTCGCAGGAACCGAATGCTTCCGGCGAACGCGGAGTCATTATCAATACGGCTTCGATTGCAGCCTTTGACGGACAGATTGGACAAGCGGCCTATTCGGCGTCGAAAGGTGGCATTGTCGGCATGACTTTGCCGATTGCGCGTGACCTGGCTCGGTCGGGAATTCGCATTGTCACGATTGCGCCAGGCTTGTTTGATACGCCGCTGCTGGCCGGATTGCCGGAAGATGTCAAAAAAGTTTTGGGCGCTCAGGTTCCTTTCCCATCGCGTTTGGGCGACCCGGCGGAATATGCCGCTTTGGCCAAACATATTCTGGAAAACGAAATGCTGAATGGCGAAGTCATTCGTCTGGATGGCGCGCTGCGTATGCCGCCGAAATAAACCACGACAGGATTCACAGGATTTTTCAGGATTTCTTTGGGGACTGTCGAATCCTGTCCAACTTTCAATGGAGATCAAACCCGTGAATAAACTGTTCAAATTGTTCGTTCTAACTGTCACGTTGATGATGGCTTCGGTGATTGCTTCTGCTCAAACGGCACAAACGCCACCGGCTCAACCACCACAACCGACGATTGCGCCCAGCCCTTCGCTGGTGAAAAACGGCAAGTGCTACGAAATCCGCACCTACATTGCCGCGCCCGGCAAACTGGAAGAACTCCACGCACGATTTCGCAACCACACGATGAAGCTTTTCAAGAAGCACGGCATGGAAGTCGTGGGGTTCTGGGGACCGACCGACAAGGAAAAAGGTTCGGAAAACACGCTGGTGTATGTGATGGCTTTTCCCAGCCGCGAAGCGCGCAACAAAGCCTGGCAGGCATTTGCCGCCGATCCCGAATGGCAGAAAGCTCGCGCCGAAAGCGAAAAGAATGGCAAGTTGACCGACAAAGTCGAATCCGTGATTTTGGGCGCGACTGATTATTCGCCGATCAAATGAGTTTCCAGTTTCCGGTTTCCAGTTTCCAGCCTGATGGTTGGAACTGGGAACCGGAAACTGGCGACTGGAAATTCAGCAATGAATGGAGCCGAAAGTTTAATCAACACGTTGGTTGGCGCGGGCGTCAACGTTTGTTTCGCAAATCCTGGCACGACTGAAATGCCTATGGTACAGGCGCTGGACAGCGTGTCCGGAATGCGCGCCGTGCTGTGTTTGTTTGAAGGCGTCGCCACCGGCGCCGCCGACGGCTACGCACGAATGACTGGCAAACCGGGCTTGACGCTGTTGCATCTGGGGCCGGGATTTGCCAATGGCATTGCGTATTTGCACGATGCCAAACGCGCGCGTTCGCCAGTGATCAATCTGATCGGCGATCACGCTTCGTGGCATTTGCCTGCAGATGCGCCGCTGACCAGCGATATTGTTTCGCTGGCCAATCCGGTTTCCGATTGGGTGCGTCGCAGCAATTCCGCGGAAGAAATCGCAGGCGATGTGGCCGAAGCCATTGCTGTGGCCTCCGTGAAGCCGGGCAAGATAGCGACCCTGATCGTCCCGCACGATGCGCAGTTGGATGCATCAAGCAGCGCAGTTGCCGTCAACGCAATTCCCGAACCGTCAGCCGTCAGCGATGCCGCGATCAAGCTGGCGGCAGAAACCTT
>JAEUQP010001116.1 GCA_016789645.1 Acidobacteriota bacterium
AAAAACTGCGCGGATTGTTGCAGTGCCTGTTTGGTAATACGAGCTTTGGTGAAAATGATTGCCCAGGAAGCGATGGAAAACACCAAAAGAATCAAAAGGACGAACTTCGCAATCGGGCTGGCACGAAGAATCAAATCAACCAGGCTGCTGTGTTGTTGAACCGGCTCCTGCCAGAACACAAACGCCAGGTGAAAGGTGAACAAAGTTTCGGAAACGATCAACAGAGTGCTCCTGAACCCCGGTTCCTGAACGGACGAAAAGCTTCATCCGAAAGATTATCAAGTTGCTTCTAAACCGTTGGGTTGAATGTTTTTCTCAGGGGAAGGCTATGCTAGCATGCGGCCATATCGGGTTCAAGAAAGCCCTTCAAAACAGGGGCTTCGAGCCGTTCCGCTGATGTTCCAAGACTCGAAACTCCGAACAGTGATTTGCTTTGCCATTGAGTGAGGGCTTTTGCACCCACAACTTATTGCAAAGGAGAGTCTCTATGAACCGGCTGTTGAAAACTTTTCTCGTTCTGGGTGTGATTGGCAGTGTTGCGGTTTGCGCTCAAAGCATTCATGCATTCACTTCCCCACCATTCACCGTCAATCTGATCCAGGACAGCGCCCAAAAAGTCTTGCGCGAATTTCACGGCGTGAAGCTGAGCATGAAACGCGACGCCGTGCAGGCAGCCATGAACGCCAAGCCGGAAAATTCCTCTGACGATAGCGAGGATTACAAATTGACTGGCGACGACACCATGACCGTTCGATACGAAAACGGTGAAGTCAAAGCTATCCAGCTCGCCTTCCTTGAACCCAAAAACGCTCCGGCGTGGAAAGATGTGGTCGGCGACGCGGAAGTCAACGAATTGGCCAACGGCGCCAAAACAGCTCGCCAAACCATTGAAAAGGAAAAGTTCTGGGTTTCGATTTACCAGAACAAGGAAGGAACGATGGTGCGCATCACCATCAGCCGCATCTGAACAATAAAGCCGCAAAGAAACACCAACAGGTTTCTTTGCGGCTTTGGATTGTGGGAACGGTTCCGAATCGCTAATAGCCTTTTCCGGCCAATTGAATGCGAATCATGGCGCGCTGCATCTTCAGTTCGGCGCGACGGAAATCAATGTCATCGCCTTGCGACTTCAAACGTTTTTCAGCGCGTTCCCGGGCGCGTTGCGCGCGTTCCAGATCAATTTCTTCCGGACGTTCGGCGACATCCGACAACACGGCAACGCGGTCTGCCTGCACTTCGACAAAACCTCCGCTGACGTGCATCTGACGACTGTCGCTTCCCTGCCGGTACGTCAGAACGCCGGTTTGCAGTTGCGAAATCAGCGCGGTGTGTTCGGGCAAAATGCCCAACTCGCCATCCAGCCCCGGCACCACCACTTCATCCACCGATTCACGCAACACCAACCGTTCAGGTGTGATTACTTCTAAATTGAGTTTGTCAGCCATAAATTCTGTTGGCAGTTCGCAGTTCACGGTTCGCAGTCATCAATCACTGCGAACCGTGAACCGCGAACTGCGAACTCCAAAGTTACATCGCCTTCGCCGCTTCGATGACTTCGTCAATGGTTCCCTTCATGTAAAACGCCTGTTCGGGAATATTGTCGTGTTTGCCATCCACAATTTCACGGAATCCGCGAATGGTTTCTTCGATGGAAACCAGCGCGCCTTTGATACCGGTGAACTGTTCGGCAACGTGGAAGGGCTGCGACAGGAATTTCTGAATCTTGCGAGCGCGCGCCACGGTCAGCTTGTCTTCTTCAGACAATTCGTCAATGCCGAGAATGGCGATGATGTCCTGCAGGTCTTTGTACCGTTGCAGAACTCGTTTCACGTCCTGAGCGCAAGCGTAATGTTCGTCGCCGACGATACGCGGTTCCAGAATGCGTGAAGTCGAAGCCAGCGGGTCCACCGCCGGATAAATTCCGAGTTCCGCAATCTGGCGCGAAAGCACCGTCGTCGCGTCCAGGTGAGCAAACGCCGTCGCCGGAGCCGGATCGGTCAAATCGTCCGCCGGAACGTAAATCGCCTGCACCGAAGTCACCGAACCGGTTTTGGTCGAAGTGATGCGTTCCTGCAATTCGCCCATTTCCGTCGCCAGGTTCGGCTGGTATCCCACCGCCGAAGGCATACGGCCAAGCAACGCGGACACTTCCGAACCCGCCTGCGTGAAGCGGAAGATGTTGTCCACGAAGAGCAACACGTCCTGGCCTTGATCGCGGAAGTATTCCGCCACGGTCAGCCCCGACAGCGCCACGCGCAAACGCGCTCCGGGCGGTTCGGTCATCTGGCCGTACACCAAAGCCACTTTGGATTTCGACATATCGTCGTCATCAATGACCTTGCCTTCGCGCATTTCCAGCCACAAATCGTTTCCTTCGCGAGTGCGTTCGCCCACGCCCGCAAACACCGAAAATCCGCCGTGCGCTTTGGCGACGTTGTTGATCAATTCCATGATCGTCACGGTTTTGCCCACGCCCGCGCCGCCGAACAATCCGATCTTTCCGCCCTTCAAAAACGGCTGGACAAGGTCAATCACCTTGATGCC
>JAEUQP010001138.1 GCA_016789645.1 Acidobacteriota bacterium
AAACAATCTTGTAGAGGTAATCTGAATGCCCAGACCCAACGATCGCATTGGCCCCTATCAACTTATCCGCAAACTGGGCAAAGGCTCGTTCGGCGAAGTCTGGTTGGCGCAGCCTGACAAGAAGGAGAGTTCGCCGGTCGCGGTGAAGCTGCCGAATGATCCCGATCTGGATTTCGATGCCTTACTGCAGGAAACCGCCGTGTGGGCACGCGCCGGACGGCATCCCAACGTCGTTGAATTCATCGCGGCGCGCGTCTTTGACCATCAAGCGGTCATCGTCAGCGAATACGTGCTGGACGGTTCACTGGAACAATGGCTGAAGCGAAACGGCGGACGCGCGCCTTCGATCGAATCGGCGATTGAAATGATCTGCGGCATTCTGGACGGACTCGAACACCTGCACTCGAAAAGCATCATTCACCGCGACATCAAACCGGCCAACATCCTGATGCACGGAACCACGCCGCGTCTGGCCGATTTCGGGCATTCGCGCGTGCTGGCTTCCACCATGCACAGCAGCATCGTGGCGGGGACTCCGGCTTACATGGCTCCCGAAGCCTTTGACGCCGTGCGGAACGAACAGACAGATGTGTGGTCGGTCGGAGTGCTGCTTTACCAGATGCTTGTTGGACTAATGCCCTTTCCGCAACGCGATGCCGCTTCGTTGATGAAGGCGATTCTGATGACCGACGCCCAACCATTATCAGCGGAGTTACCGCCGTGGTTGCGGCAAGTCGTTGAAAAGGCTTTGTCCAAAGACACGGCGCAGCGGTTCCAATCAGCGAAGGAAATGCGCGTGGCTTTGCTTCAGTCAAAAGCTCAACCGGTTCGAGAAAACCGCAAAGTTCCCGAACCGGTCGTTTTTCCTGAACGTTCAGAGCCGGAAGTCGAACAACCGACAATCAAGCGCGGAAAAGTGGTGGTTGACCTTGCACCGGAACCAGAACCGCCGCGCGAAGTTCCACAGCGACGAGAACAGAAAACTGTTTCGCCGCCGACACCCACTCGGCAAACCGGTTTGCGCCCGGCGATGAAATTGGGCGGAGCCTTGGCGGCAATTGTTTTGGCAGTGGCCGCTTATCTGATGACGAGAATGACGACAATTATCTCGCCAAACTCTCTGAATTCGATTCGTGATTCTCTGCAATCAGCAGCGTCCCTGAGTGAATTCAGCGTCAACCTCGCCAACGGTGTCAAAGTCCAGATGGTCAATCTGCCGGGCGGTGAATTCACCATGGGCGGCGACCGCTACGACGATGAAAAACCGCCGCATCAGGTGAAGCTCAGTCCATTCGCTATCGGCAAATGCGAAGTTACACAGGCTCAGTGGAAAGCAGTGATGGGCAATAACCCCAGCCGGTTTCAGGGCGACAATCTGCCAGTTGAACTGGTTTCGTATGAAGACATTCAGAGCTTTTTGAAAAAGCTTGGCAATGGGTTTCGATTGCCGACCGAAGCCGAATGGGAATATGCCGCGCGAGCTGGAACCGGCACTAAATACAGTTTTGGCGATGATGAAAAGTTGTTGCGTGAGTATGCGTGGTTTGGTGAAAACTCCGATGGCAAAACTTATCCGGTCGGAGAAAAGAAACCGAATCGGTTTGGACTTTACGATATGCACGGCAATGTCTGGGAATGGTGTTCGGATTGGTACGGCAGCGGTTATTATGACGAATGTCAGCGGCAAGGAACTATCGCTGATCCACAGGGACCTGGTACGGGCTCGGTCCGCGTCATACGCGGCGGCAGTTGGCTCAACGACGCTGTCAGCTGCCGGACGGCGAATCGCGGCAGCGGCGTGCCCGACGACCGCAGCGGCAATCTTGGGTTCCGCCTTGTGAGGATCGGCAGGTAGGACTTTGAGCACTTTTACCATCCTTACCCTTCCGGTGGACGTGGCTTCTGAGGAGAGTCCAGTGCGTCGTCCGGAGAAGCGGGTAACTGCTTCCAAAGTCAACCAAGCCGCGCCGCTTGTTAGCGTAAGCGAACGGCGGCGCGGTTCACTTTGCGGCTTGGCCGATTTCGCGCTTGATGGTACTTTTGTTGCGGATTGAAAGATCGGAGAGGAGTGTTATGACTACAGCAGTGAGCCAGATTTTGAAGCAGACCAAGTTGCTTTCCCCACAAGAGCAGTTGGAACTCGTGAACGAATTGCTGGCGGGGACGCAACAATTCTCTGACCTGACGCCCAAGACCGGAACTGGCGACGAGGTTAATGATGAGGGTGATGAATTCGAAGATGTGATTGATTATTCCAGCCTGAAGCGCGTGCCGCCGAAAGATTCTTACGAAATCAAAGTAACTTTTGTAGATGGCGGGCGACTCCAGCCTCGACGTTATGATTTTGGCGATCTTTTCGACGACGAAGAAGAAGAAAGCAGGGACTAAATGGCGCTGGTGGAATCATTTTGGGAAATGACAACAGACCAGGCTTTGCGACAAGGCGAATATCTGGTTAGTTGTCCTGTTCCTATTCTGAAAGAAAATCCCTCGTTGGATAACCCGACATCAGCAGTCAGAGTTGAGGTTGGTGACCTGATCATCGTGACGCAGAGTTGCGACTTGGAGCAGGGAAAGGCTCAGTTTGTTGCGTTATGCCCGATCTTCCCGCTGGATGTTTACGAAGCGATCAACCCGGAGCTCAAAGGCAAAGGCCGCTGGGAGCAAGTCAGAAAAGGCCGCATCGAAGGCTTGTATCTGCTCAGTTCTCCGACCAACCCAGACAACAACCACGAAGCATTGGTCGTGGATTTTGGCGAAATTCATAGTGTTCCTTTTGATTTGCTTGCCGCTCACGCCAAGGAAGTCACCCCACGTTGGCGGCTGAAATCGCCTTATCTTGAACATTTTTCCCAAGCCTTCGCTCGCTTCTTTATGCGGGTTGGCTTACCCTCCGCAATTCCCGCTTTCAAATAAAACACTGGCAAAATAATCAAGGAGAGTTCATTCGTTATGTCTATTGCTGATGCGCCCGCGATTGCTGCGCTGAATCCGCCGCGCCGAATTTTGCTCGGCCCTGGGCCGAGTCCTGTGGATGACCGTGTGTTGCGTTCGATGGCTGCGCCGTTGATGGGGCACCTCGACCCGCTGTTTGTTCGCACGATGGATGAAGTGCAGGAACTGTTGCGCTACGTGTTT
>JAEUQP010001140.1 GCA_016789645.1 Acidobacteriota bacterium
GCGTGTGGCGCTGACCTTCGGCCTGGAAAATTCCGGCAACAAGTTTTACCGCGAACATTTCCAGTTTGCGCCTTCGCGCGGGCGAACTCTGACGATTGGTTTGTTGCTGAAGTACTTCTAAATCTTTGAGTCTTGTTCACCACCGCAGAGGCGCGAAGCACCGCAGAGGTTGCGCAGAGGAATTCTCTCTGCACTTTCTCTGCGTTCTTTGCGCCTCTGTGGTGAAAGAGGCTTTTCTGAAAAAAACACTTCGATGAGATTTGCTGACAAAATTGCAATTGTCACTGGCGGAGGCGGAGAAATTGGCCGCGCAACTGCCAAACGGCTTGCCCGCGAAGGCGCGACCATCGTCGTGGTGGATTTGAATCAGAAGTTGGCTGAACAAGCGGCAATGGAAATCGTTGCGGCAGGCGGAGCGGCGTGGGCTTGGCAAACCGACGTTTCCAAACGAGATCAAGTTCAGGCGATGGCGGATGAAGTTTTGCGCCGTCACGGGCGAATTGATGTGTTATGCAACATCGCGGGTATTGCTCCGCCAGCGCCGTTTCTGGAAACCAGGGACGAAAATTGGGACGCGACGTTGGATGTGAATTTGAAAGGCGTTTTTTTCTGTTCGCAGATTGTTGCGCGTGCGATGGTTGCCGGAAACGTGAAAGGCAATATCGTCAACATGGCTTCGACCAACGGGCACGTTGGAGAAATCGGTCTTGTGGCCTACAACGCGTCCAAATTTGGCGTGGTCGGAATGACGATGACGACGGCGATTGAACTGGCTCCGCACGGCATTCGCGTCAATGCGGTAGCGCCGGGAATGATTCGGACGAAACTTTCCCAAGCCGTGCTCGATGCCGATCCCGAATTGGCGCGAACGTATTTCCAGGACAAGATTCCGATGGCGCGATTTGGCGAACCGGACGAAGTTGCAGCGACGGTCGCATTTTTGGCTTCGGAAGACGCCAGCTTTATCACAGGCCATTCGCTGGTGATTGATGGCGGCCAATTAACCTTCTGACCTTCAAGCTCCGTTGACACCCTCAGCGACTCGATGGTATTCAACGACCATCCTGACAAACAGAAAAATCATAGAACGGGTTGCCTTAACTTCGAGTCACTCTTTGTGACAAACCACCTTGAAGTTGTCCCCACCTGAGTCAGAGACGAAGATTGTCAGGATTCGTTTCGCCCATAAGTTTTGACCAGGCACGTTCTTACCGGTTTCTATTCTTTACGGGTGCATGGAATAAGGCTTGCTCTGAAGAATCCCCCTTCTTTCCGAAACCGAGAATTTGTAAGACCGAATGAGGGCGACTGATCTCTCATTGGCCGATGTATCTGTACCGCTGACTCACGCTCGCGTTGGCGGAGAATCTTCAAACTTCAAACCGAAAGAAAGGGAAGTCGAACTATTTATGACAAAAAATCCGCTCAAGATTTCTGTGTTCCTGTTTTTCTGTGCCTTGTTTGTAGCCTTTGGGCTGAAAGGTGCTCGTGTGCATGCCAATTCCAGCGGCCCGCCGATTGGTCGAACAAGCGCTCCCGGTGAACTGACCTGTGCGACGGTTCAATGCCATATTGGTTCGCCGATCAACAGTGGTGGTGGCACGCTGACGGTCACGGGGATGCCAGCGAATTACACGCTGAATCAGGAATACACCATCACCATCACATTGACCCTTGCTGGGCGTCAGCGCTTCGGATTTCAGGCCACGGTGATTGACGATCAGGGGAGGGAAGCAGGGACGCTGACAATCACCGATCCGGCGCGCACGCAGGTTTTTCCAGGAACAATCGGGGGAAATTTGCGCCGATACATCAATCATACCTTCGTCGGGACCTCAGGATCGGGGCAAGCGTCATGGTCGTTTCGTTGGAAAGCTCCCGCCACGGATGTTGGCAGAATCCGAATTTTTGCCACTGGGAATGCGGCCAACGATAACGGCTCAGCCGACGGCGGCGATTTGATTTATACGACCAATGTCAGTTCTCAACCGCCAGTGGCAATTCCCGCAGTGGCGACGGTGTCAGCAGCCAGCTTCGCGCAGAACGTTTCTCTGGCGCAGGACATGATCGTCGCCGGGTTCGGATCGGGATTGTCGGTCAATGTTGCTGTGGGCATGACAAATCCCTTGCCGACTCAATTGGACGGCACGGAAATCGAAGTCCGCGACGCCACCAGCACAACGCGCAAAGCCGGATTGTTTTTTGTCGCGCCCAGTCAGATTAACTATGTAATTCCGGCGGGAACTGTGAATGGTGTGGCGACCATTTCTGTGAAACGCAGCGGGACGACTGTCGCGCAAAGCAACGTTACCATCGAATCCGTTTCGCCAGGAATCTTTACGGCCAACGCCGGTGGAACTGGAGTCCCTGCCGCGAATGCCCTGCGAATCGTCGGGAACAATCAAACCTTCGAAGCGATTTACACAAATAACGGTGGCCAGATCACTCCGATCCCGATTGATCTGACAAACGGCGATGTGTACCTGATTCTGTATTGCACTGGGGTCAAAGGCGCTCCTCAGAATGGGGTAACGGCGACCATTGGCGGAACCCCGACGCCGATCTTGGGCTTTGCTGCGACTTCGGAATTTGTCGGTCTGGATCAGGTCAATGTCGGGCCAATTCCGAAGTCGCTTACTGGCCGAGGCCCCGCGAACGTCGTGCTGACGGTGGGCGGAAAACCAGCCAACACCGTCACGATCAACATCAAATAATTCGTTGTTCAGTCATCACGGTTTCGTGGTCGTGGCGAAACCGTGATGACTCAATTCTTCTCTCTCGCTCTTCTTCTTCGATTTAGCTGTATGTAGTTCAATTTGGCGATCACTCCGCCGTGGTCTATGTCTGAACTGCTTCGCCGGAGTTCCTTTCGCCATTCTCTAACCCATTGATTGATTCACAAATCTTCAGGCTCAAAAAAAGAAAGGAAAGATTATGAAGAGAATAGCTGGAATGTGGGCTTCACTCCTGATTCTGATGGCGACCGCCATTTCGGTGAACGCTGAAATTGTCTCGTCGGGGTTGGCGCTAAGCCCGGCGAATGAAGTCCCCCCCATTACGGGATTGAACGCGCAAGGCGGATTTCAGATTACGGTCAATGTCACACGTGATGCCAGCGGTAATATCACGACCGGCACGGTACGTTTTCTGGGCAACGCCATTTTTTCCGGAGCAGTGTCAATCACGGGATTGCACATCCACGAAGGAGCGGCGACGGCCAATGGGCCTGTGGTCATCAACACAGGCATCACACCCGGCAGCCCGCTCATCCTGGCAACCGGTTCCGGCATTCTGGATTATTCGGTGAATGTGACGGATGCCGCGTTATTGGGAAGATTGCTGAAAAATCCTCCGGGGTTTTATGTCAATTTGCACACAACGACCAACACGGGCGGGGCAATTCGCGGACAATTGGTCAGGTTCGAAGAACGTCAGGCGCAGACGTTGACGATGGTCAACGAAAAAGAAGTCCCACCTGTCACCAACCAGCCGGGCAATGCAACGGTGACTATCACGGCCAGCCCGACGCGCGATGACAAAGGCGCCATCACCGGTGGCACGGTGACGTTTTCGATGCGCTACAATTTCGACGCAGCGATTACCCTGACCGGATTGCACATTCACGAAGGAGCCGATGGGGCGAACGGACCGGTCGTCATCAACACAGGCATTGGCGGAGCAAACACCGTATCGCTTCCAACGGGCAAAGGCTCGGCGGATTTTGTGGTTCCGGTGACTACTGCAAACCAGAATTCCGCCTTGCAGCGAATGATCGCCAACCCGGCAGGGTTTTACGTCAATCTGCATTCTTCTGTGAACACCGGCGGTGTGGTTCGCCAGCAACTTTCGGCGCTGAATTCGACGCCGCCCATCATTCAAATTTGCGACACGTATTTTCTGGAAACCGGAAATTCGGATGCGACGGTCAAAGTGTTGGCGACAGGAATTGATCTTACGTCGTCAGTTCTGGCCAACGGCGCAACCGTGATCGCTCTTCCCGACATTACGACGGGGCAATTGACGATCACCATTCCGGCTGCGCAACGGTCGGCGGCAGGAGTCATCTTCCTGCAAATTCGCAACGGGCAAGGGCTGACGTCCACTCCCTTGCAGATTGTCGTGGCTCCGTCGGCCAACGTGAACAGCGCTCCGGCGACCACCGTAGATGCAGCGAAATATGCCACCGCCAGTGTCGCGCCCAATTCAGTGGCGGCAGCGTTCGGAACCAAACTGGCTTCGACGACGGTTGCGGCGACGACCACACCATTGCCGATTTCGCTGGATGGAACTTCGGTGTACGTCAATGGCATCCCAGCCAGACTGTTTTTTGTTTCGCAGAATCAGGTGAATTATCTGGTTCCTGAAGGCACCTGGGCTGGCCCGGCTCAAGTTTCCATTGTTGCCAAAGACGGTTCGGTTTCGCGGGGAACGGTCAACGTGACGCCGTCGGCTCCGGGCATTTTTACTCGGTTGGCCAACGGCGTAGGCGCTCCGGCAGCGGTGGCGGGAATGGATGGCGTCAGTTTCTCCACGCAAATGAGCAACGCAGATGGTTCGGCAGTGCCGATTGATGCCGGAAGTTTCGTGATGTTGTTCGGAACCGGATTCCGGTACGCTTCGGGAACGATGGCCATGTCCATTGGCGGAACGGCGGTTACTCCGCTGGGCTTCGCGGCGCAAAGCCAGTTTTCCGGCCTCGATCAGGCAAACGTTCAAATTCCTGCCAGCCTGGCGGGCAAAGGAGACGTTGACCTGACGTTGACGGTTGACGGCAAAGTCAGCAACGTTGTTAAGCTGAAAATCAAATAACTCGGTGGCCGGTGATCGGTGGTCGGTAAGCGTTGACCGCCGACAACCGATCACCGGCCACAGAGCACCCATGCAAAAACATCGTTTCCACGCTTTCCAATCTCAAATTTCAGATTCGCAAGTTGTGCTCAACGCCGACGAAGCGCATCACCTCTCGCGCGTGTTGCGATTGGGCGAAGGCGACCGGGTCTTTGTGTTCGATGGCGAAGGCAACGA
>JAEUQP010001142.1 GCA_016789645.1 Acidobacteriota bacterium
GGCGCTTTCCAACAGCGGCGAAACGATGGAATTGAAAGCCGCGATTGTTGCGTTGAAAAAGAATGGCGCGAAGATTGTCGGCGTGTCCGGCAATCCGAATTCGTGGCTGGCACAGCAAAGCGACGAGTTTTTGTATGCCGGAGTCGAGTGCGAAGGCAGCCCGCTGAATTTCGAACCGCGTGCCAGCATTCTGGCCGAAATTTACGTGCTAGCCGCGCTGAGCATCGAACTGCAAGCCCGCAAAAACATCTCACGTAAAGAGTACAACGCCTGGCATCCGGGCGGTTCAATCGGAAAGGCGACCAGCGATATTTCCTCTTCAGTCACTGGACAATCTTGAATGAATAGACAATGCCGCTGTCGCCGTTCAAGTCGCCAGCTGCCTTGAAAAAGCAGTACTCGCCTGGTTCCAAATCGAGTTTGATAAGGTAGTTGCGCGGGCTGAGTTTGTTGGCTTCAAACGGCACGGCGGCTTTGCCGGGTCCGTTCTTAAATCCGATGAACCCGCTTCGGCCGTTTTTGAACTCACGATGATCTTTTTTCTGAGTCAGCTTGACCAGTTGATAGTTTGCGGAGGTTTCGCTTTCAGCTACGCGTAACAGGAATTCCGATTTACGAGGAGCGGTCAACAGACTTGTCAGGCCATTGACTGTAATGTCTACATCCGCCCCGCCACCACCGATGACCGCCGCGCGCCCAAGCATTTTCAGCATGCCGCCTGTTTTCCATTCAGCTTTTTCGGTTGGCAATTCCTTCCACTTGCCGCTTTGATTGACGTAAACGCCAACATCTTCTGGAGAACTTACGGAAGGAGCGGCGCTTGATTTTGCTGTGGGCGTAGCGGCCTTTGATGTTGTTTCGCCCCCCAGCATCGCCGCCAGCACACGGTCTTTAACGCCCGCCTGCTTGAGTTGAACTATCCCATCGGTCGAAGTATCAAAATTGGTCGGCGAGCTTTTGATCTTCGTGATAATCAAATCTTCGCCGAGTCCGGCGCGCGTCAGCCGAATCACATCCTGATTGTCCATCGGCTTGGCATTTTGTGCAGCAACTGGCAAAACCAGAATGCAGAGTGTAAGCGCCATAATGATATTTCGTCGCAACATTGAAATAGACCTCCGAGTAATTAGCTGATGGTTGGTTTTATGAACTTGCTGGCCGGCGCGGATGCTTACCCGCTTCGGCCAGCGAATAGGTGTTACGATTTGCCTGAGCCTTTGCACACAGTGCAATTGCCTGAGCCTTTGCACTTTTCGCAGTCATACGGAGGCAGGATTGATCCATTCGATCCGCTGCCATGGCACTTCGAGCATTTGCCAGTGCCGTCACAGCCTTTGCATTCAGCCATCTTGAGTCACCTCCTTCCTGTGCATAATTGGTGGACTCAGAATTCAGAGGCGTCAGCCGTTAGGCGTGACAAAAACCTCTATATTGGGAAGGTTGAAAAAGACAATAACTGAGGTATGATGCTCAGCTAGGCTTCTTACCCTGGTAACGACCTGTAAGTCGCTTCCGGAAAAGGTACCCACAAAAGAAAGTTGCTTAAGCATCTCCAAAGCTTCTTTGGACTGATTGTCACCCAACAGATAGATTCGCCCGTCACCAAGCTCCTTCGAGAGTGCAACAAGCTCCTCAATGATCTGCCTACCAGCAGGAACAAAAACGTCAAAGCTTAATTCGGCAGGGTTGAGCAACAGGATGACAGACCCATGTTCCTCAATGAGTTGTCGAACCTCGTCCATTAGCGCAGGGTCATCAGCGGCAAATGTTCCCTTCAATGAGCATTGACTCCTAACACCATCCTGAACCGCATCCAGGTCTTCAATTGGCGGCATAAAAATGCGTTGTTCCCCCGACTCATCATTGATGGCACTGATCGCATTCATGTTTTGCTCAAACGTTTCCATGTCCATACATTTGTCCCTCGATAGATTGTGAGTAAAACCGTCGTTTGATTTATCGCCACTCGCCTTGCAGTTCGAACCCTGCCCAGAAATACGGCGATGTGAGTTGCCTATCCCGCCACATTTCTAACTGCGCTGCGCGCAAAGCCGCCGCAGCCGAAAGCTTTTTCGGGCTAAACAAGTGGTTATAAAATTTGATCATCAAGGTTGCCGAGGCATCGTCTTGCACCGACCAGGCGCTGACGATCACGCGCGGCGCTCCGGCGTACATAAAGCCACGAGCCAGGCTCATCAGCCCTTCGCCTTTGACTTCTTTGCCCAAGCCAGTTCGGCAGGCGCTCAACACTACCAGGTCAGCGGAAAGTTTCAGGTTGTATATGTTGTGCAGCCGCAGGAATCCATCAGTTTTCTCTCCGCGTTTATCAACCAGCGAAAGCACTATGCCTGACAAATCAGGGTGTTCGCTGTGCAGGAAACCATGCGAGGCAAAATGGACAATCTGGTAATTGCCAAGTACGCCGCTCATCGCCATTTCACGGTTGGCGGCAAAGCCCGTGGCCTTGAGCATTTGCGCGGCAGGTATTAAGCGGGCGATACGTTCGGCTTCGCGCTCGGTGCCTCTCAACCTGTGGAATTGCAGTAACTCATTGGTATCGCCGAAGACCTCTGCCGCGCGCAACAAATCGCGTGAATAACTTGCCGACATTGTTGGAGTGACAGTCGATTTTGTTCCTGGCCGAAGCTTCGTGAATCGTTCGTCGTTCAGCTCATAGACCGGGTCGGCTACCAGCACGAGTTTTTTCAATGCGGGTTTCCGCCCGGCTGCCTGTTGCCGCAACACGGCCAGCGTCGAAGCCGACGGCAGATGAACAATTTCGTGATTTACGACCAGTGGGATTGCGGATTGTTCGCGTGCCTGCGCGGTTTCCGGTTCCGGTAAAGCGGCGAATGGAATGAATTGCAATTTGCCTTGCGCGACGATCAGCAGGCGCTTCTTTCCCAACTGTGCGGCAACGGGCGAGAGAATCATTCGGCTCAAGACAGCGGCCTGCGCGGGCAATTCGGCGTCGGCGCGGGCGACACGTTGCAACTCCTGACGCGGCGTTTCGCCTTTGACCATTTTGTTGCGCGCGGTCAGCAACTCATAAACACGCCTGACCTGCTCTTCTATCTCCGCGCGTTTTGGCAATTCGTAACTGTTCAGCGTCGTCGGCGTCACAGCCCAAACATAACTGCGCTCTTCTCCCAATGCGTACTCCAGCAACAGCGTGTCCTCATCCAGCAATTCGCGTTGAATCTGTTCGACGGTCAGCGGTTCCGGCTGAGTCAGCGCGGCATAACGCGGACTGACAGCGCGAATGCGAGCACGAGTTTCTCGCAATTGGCCAACAACGGCGTTGATTTCGGAGGCGATGGCGCTGGCTTGTTCGGGTTTGTGTGGGCCACTGAACAGCCGCGCCTGGTATTCGGATTTGCCGTTGAGCAATTGCTTCAATTCACGCTCGCGGGCCAGCAGCGCCGGGTCAACTCCTTCCTGCAAATCAACGTGGCTTTCGCGCAAAGATTCCAGCAGGCTGCGCGCCGAAGCCGCCTCGTTGAAGTGCAAGGCTTCGCGTTCACTTTGCCTGTCCCGCCTCTGCATCAGCAGATCAATGTAAAGCTCGTAATAATCGCGCACGCTGGCCAGATAAGAGGTTCGTAAATCCTGGCTGACGAGGCTGGCGCGAATAGATTCGCTGGCTACCACGGCTGCTTCGATGTTGTGGCGCGCTTCGGCCAGCAAACCAAGATCGCGTTCAGCGCGCGCCAGCCAATACAGCGTTTGCGCTTCTCCATCGGGTGATTGCACGACACGATGAAGCTGCAATGCCTGTTGCAACATTTCGCGCGCTTGGTGTTTATCGCCCAACTTGAAATGCGTTTCGCCCAGATTGCTGAGCACGATGGCTTCGCTGGCTCTTGCACTAATTTCGCGGCACAGCGCAAGCGATTGACTGTAATGTTCAATCGCTTTTTGCGGTTCGCCTGTGGCGGCGTAATAGTGTCCCAGCAACGCAAGGGTTTCTGCCTGTCCGCGACGCTGTTTGTGTTTGATCCGAATGTCGAGTGCTTCGCTGAGGTAGCTTAGAGCGGAAATATAATCACGGCCTTTCAGAGCCAGCCCTCCAAGACTCTGAAGCACATTGCCAATGTCATTTGGATCATTCGAAATACGCCATTTGCTCAAGGCCAGGTCATAATTCTCTTTGGCTAGCTGCAAGTCACCGAGCGAGGAATAGTAATCACCAAGGTAATAATAAACACGCGCTTCTCCCCACACTTCTTTGGCTTTCTTCCAGTATGCCAGGCCAATATCCAGCCATTTCGTGGCTTCTTGTAGTTCTCCCAGAGAAAGATACGTTCTGCCTAAGTTGGTTGCCGTTGCTCCTGACCCGCGGTAAAGCTCTTGTGCGTTGAAATCCACAGACTGATAAGCGTTGAAGGCTGCTTCACCAAACTCTATTGCTTTGCGCCTTTCCCCCAGCAGGTAGTAGCAGGTTGCCAGTGAATGCAGTGTCCAACCGACTCCATCGGTAGAACGATTGCCTTGCGCCTGCCAGAGCGGCAGCGCCTGTTGGAATACTTCGATGGCCCGGGGATAATCGCCAAGATGAATATAAGCCTCTCCCCCAGACATCAGTGCCGCAGATTCACCACCGTTGCTGAGCACATGCGCCAACGCCGCCCCTTGTCTGGAAACCTCCGCAGCCTCCTCATACTCGCCAAGCGAGTTGTAAACGTCGGCCAGCAGTAGTAGTGCTTCCTGTTCAAATTGTGCCTCGCCAATTTGGTGAAAGAGCATAACCGTCTTCAGGAACAGTTTTTTGGCTTTGACTAGAGAAGCTTCGGTGTCCAGGCCGTGGTTTTGCTGTGCCTCGATAAATGAGTGCCAAGCTTCAACGCGGATTTTGTCTTCTTCGGTGGGTGCGCGTAACGCAGTCGGCGTAATTGCATAACGTGATGGCACTGAACTGTTGTCGCGACCTGAGCGAGTGCTATAACCGGAGCGAACCTCCACTGTGTAATCACCTGAGAGAGCGGCAATAGTCAGCAGAGCAGGAGAGTTCTGCCCATCCATTTCGTTGTTTTGTTGAGTACCCTCAATGCGCTTTCCGTCAGGGGTAATCAGTGTCACACTGAAAAAGAATTTTCCGGCCAATACATCAAGGCGCAAGCTGATGTACTGCCCGGCTTCCAAATGCAGCCGGTAAAGATGTGGCTGGTCGCCTTCCCATTTGCGTTCGACACGCTGACCAGCAACGAGCGATGGCGTTTGTTGAGGCTGCCTCGCGACGGCGAAAGCATTGCCGCCAAACTGCCCTCCGCCCAGAACGGCAGATAGCAAATAGAAGAATCCGATTGAGTTTTTTGTTTTGAACATGCCACATCCACAGCAGTGTCAAGGCCGCTTGATGACCAGGCTGTATTCATCCGGCGCGAAATCGGGTTGGCTTATGCGTCCGATACTCAGCCTGGCTTCAGTACCAACCACGCGGCGCAGATCAAGAACGACTTGCAGAGTTCGTCCGTTACGGCTGCGCGCGATGACGGCATCACGCTTTCGCCCTGCTTCAAACAAACTGATTCGATAACTCCCAGCCGGACTGTTTTCTCGCAGTGTCAGCAGTAATCGCCTGCGTGCGCGAGGCAATGTGATTGGCGATTCCGCTTCGCTACTACCGCGCCTCTGCGACCCCAGCGAGCGGAACTCGTTCAAATCAATCTTGATGGCCAGCAGATTTTCTTTACCGGGAGGTTGCCGTTCCGCCTCTGACAGTGCTGACGATGTTGTGCCGACAGGCCCCGGCTGAATGCTTTCGGCAACAACCGAAGCCGTCGGAGTTGGCTGAGAACGGACTTGATTCGATTGCGGCGCTGATGCGCGCCAAAACCACAGGCCAACCGAAAGCAACAGCAAGGCAATGACAGTTGCGCCCGCCAGGGTGCGCCAGTTCCACAACACTGCTAAGCCTGATAGCCAACCAGAAGCCACATCAACTGTACGCTCCTTTTCTACCTGCCAAGTTCGCACGGCAATTTGATACTCGTTGAAGCATTCCGAACAGCCGAACAGATGCGCTTGTAACATGTCGTCAGGCAATTGCTCCGATCTGACAACGGTTTGAATTACTCCGAGGGCGGGACATCCTTCGCGCTGCGGGTTTGGAAAAGCAGAAGCAAAGTGTCGCTGCGCCGAAGCGACAAAAGCTTCGACTTCAGGCGAATCCTCATTTGTTCGGTTAAACAGTTTCATGGTTTTTCTTCTTACAACCTGATGAGTACGTAAAAAGCGAAAACGCACCCGGACATGAAAAAATATTTTAGGCAAAGGGACGGAATGTTAGGGGTTGAATTTTTTTTTGATTTTCTTGGCTGTCTTGTCGAATTGACTGCGAAGGACGTTGGCGGACTTGCCTAGCATCATAGAAATCTCTTCGTACTTATAACCAAGCGCGCGCAGCCGGAAGAGTTGCCGCGTTTGCGGTTCCATTTGCTGCAAGATTTCATTCCACAAAATGCGGTCGTCAACTTTATCAGATTGAGCGTTCGGCAAAGTGTCGAACTCATCATCTGCGCTGTGTTGTCGCTGGACGCGTCTTCGCTCTTCAAACACCAACCGCTCGAAACTGCGCCAGAGATAGGCTTTGAGATCAAGCACAGGTTCTGAGTTATTGAGGATATGCCGCGAGACTTGCGCGACAGCTCTGAAAAGCAGGCGCTGACCGTTCGCCGAATCGCCGAGTTGATCTAAAGAAAAGCGATTGGCTCGTGGCCACAACTCTCCGGCAGCGCGATAAACTTCAGGAGCAATAACGCCGAATTCGTCGGTATAATTTTCGTTCGAGTCAGGTAATTCAGGCCAGGACAAGTGGGCATCATCCATAGAACACCTTTAGCAAAGGAGTGGCAAAACTTGAAACAGTGTGAGTCTATGAGGCTTTCTGACGGTCGTCAAATTTTGGCGGGCGGGTTTGCTGAACAGCTTCGGCGTTGCGTTTGAGTCCAGACAGTTTTGTGCGTTTGATGGAGGTTTTGCGGAAGCGGGCGGAGAATTCTTCCTGCGACAGTTCGATCAACTCTTGCAGCTTAGGTTCAACAATTCCTTCGCGCGGAGCGAAGCGTTCTTCCCCGCTCTGTTTGGAAAACCGCGACCACGGGCAAACGTCCTGGCAGATGTCGCAACCAAAGACCCAGCCTTCCAGATTCGAGCGGATCGGTTCCGGCAATTCCGGTTCGCGCAGTTCAATCGTCCCGTACGAAATGCAGCGCGTCGCATCCAGTTGATACGGCGCAATGATCGCTTCGGTCGGACAGGCGTCAATGCAGGCCGTGCATTTGCCGCAATGGTCTGGTTCGATCATCGAGTCGTAATCCAGTTCCACCGAAAGCAGCAATTCGCCCAGAAACACCCACGAGCCGAATTCCTTGGTGATGACGTTGGTGTGTTTTCCCAGCCAACCAATCCCGGCGCGCACCGCCCAGGCTTTGTCCATCATCGGCGACGTATCCACACAGATTTTGCCTTCGACTTCGGGCGCTTGTTCCCTGATCCACGCCAGCAAGGCTTTCAACTTATCGCACAGCACGTCGTGATAATCATCGCCCCAGGCGTAGCGCGAAATCTTGCCGACTTCGGGCGAATCGGAATGCTTTTCCGGCTGAAAGTAATTGAGCGCCACGCAAACGACGGATTTGGCCGACGGCATCAACATCCGTGGGTCGCTACGCTGCTGAGGATCGCGCGCCATGTAATTCATCTGCCCGTGAAAACCGCGCGCCACCCAGTCGCGCAAACGCGCGCCTTCTTCGGTCAAGGCTTCGGCGGGAACGATGCCAACTTTGTCGAAGCCGAGCGCGAGGGACTGCTGTTTGATATTTTGAGCAAATGAACCCATAAGATTGGGAAACCTGTTGGAGATGCCGTTAGCGCTTCACAAAATTGCTGTATGAACCAAAAGCATAATTCATCAACTGACT
>JAEUQP010001166.1 GCA_016789645.1 Acidobacteriota bacterium
AAAAAATCTTTTTCAGCAATGGCGGGTTTGAGGGCTTTTCTGCGCCTTACTCGGTATAGGGCATAGACGATAGAACTTTCCGCAACGGCAAAGCTGGTTGGCAGATCCACCAGCAGAGGTAAGCCGAAAACGGACGGGAGATGTGTGTTAACTCGTATCCAATCCAAGGAGGCAAGATGGAAACCGAACTCAATCCGATCGAACAACTCTGGATGTCCGAACAAGCTGTCGTGATGTATGCCTTTGGTCAACTCGGAACAATTATCGTGGTGGCAGGCTTGGTGCTGGCGTTGCTGCTGCTGGCCGGTGCGACCTTTCTTCCTGATTCTGAAAATCCAAAAGGCGCTTCGCCAAGTCGCGGGTTGACCGTCAAGCTCAAATTTTTGACTGCCGTTATCCGGCAAAAGCCTGGCTTTGGTCAGACGGTTTTGCGCGCACTGGCGCTGATTGCCTGCCTGGTTGCGGCTCAGGCCTGAGAGCGGAAACCCTTAAACCCAAATCTACCAAGGAGAATCACAATGCAACGATGCCGTTCAATCACCAAACTCTTTCTGGCTTTCAGCGCCCTGCTGCTTGCCGTCACGATTGCTTCATCCGGATTTGCCCAGGAAGCGCCCAAACCGCAGCTTTCGCGCGTTTCGGTGACGCAGGTCAAGCCAGAAATGTGGGAGCAGTTTCTGGCGTTTTACAAAAACGAAACGCTGCCCGCGCTCAAGAAAGCCGGCATCAAGCAGTCACTCGTCATGCAATCGTCCGGCCCGGTCGGCAGCAGTTTTGAATTACGAGTGGTGCAGCCTATCGAAAGCCTGGCGCAGTTCGACGAAGGCAGCGCGTTGACTAAGGCGCTTGGCCCGGAAGGCCGTAAAGCTTATGACGCCAAGCGGCGTGCGATGATCGTCAGCAGTCACGCTTACATCATCCGCTCCGTTCCTGAAGCTACGATCCCGCAAACCGGCACATCGAATCTGATGATACGCCGCGAAATCAGTGTCGCTCCCGGACGCCGAGCGGAATACGAGAGCTACCAAAAAGACCTGTTGGCGGTGCTGAAAAAGACCAACCTCAAAGGCCATCGCGTCAGCCGCCTCGTCATCGGCGGCGATCTCAATATGTATTTCCACCTGGATTCGTTTGATTCGTGGGCGGAGTACGAAAAGTTTCAGGCGGCGCTGCCCAACATCGAAGGTTACAGCAAGCTGTCAGGCCGAACGGTGGGCGTTGTGATGCACACGAACGTCTCGGCTTACACACCGATGCCAGAACTGAGCATTACTCCTGCGCCCGCAGCGGCGGCGAGCAAGTAACGTTTTAAGCTGGGTATCCTCAGCCGAAAGTCAGGCTGCGGCATGTCTCGTCGGCATTTGCCGCAGCCTGCAAAGAAATCGCCACCGATGAGTTATCAATTTCACCGACAGCCAAAACGATAAGGAGGAGTCATGATTTTTCCAAAAGATACGCGAGAAGAACTGGACGCCTTTTACGGAAAACACGTAATTGGCGCCGATGGCAAACCAACGGCGAAATGGGAACAGGAACATTTGCAGCTCTTCAAGGTTCCGTACCCGTTGACGCTCTCATTCGACAAGACGGTCACCGTCACCAGAATCCGATGCCACAAACTGGTTGGAGAAAGTCTGATTCACATCTTCGAACAGATACTCGAACACTTTGGCAACCTGGAAGAAGTGAAACGGGCACGAGTGCATCTTTACGGTGGCTGTTACAATTTCCGCCCGATCAAAGACAGCGTCCGATTGAGCACTCATTCCTGGGGAGCTGGAATTGACCTCGATCCGGAACGAAATGGGCTTGGAAAACCGCACGATCCAACAAAAGGAATGATGTCCCTGGACGTGGTTAAGATTTTCGAGAAAGAAGGTTGGAAATGGGGCGGACGGTTCAAGAGCCGTCCGGACTGTATGCATTTTCAGGCGGCGCGTTGATCGTCAATCACACATTCAAAAACGGCTTGGTTCTGAAACCAGCAATAGTTTCAGCCAACAAAGGAAAAGCCGCGAGGAAGTAAATCCTCGCGGCCTTTTTGACTCAAAAGCCGAAGTTTTACCCGATGCGGCGTCCGCCGTCGCGCGGCGCAAGCGGGCTGCGAGGTGGGGCGCTGCTGCGAACGAACAGGTCGTTGATCGGTTCCCAGGCGCCTTGTGCGGCAAAGGGAACGTATTCAAATCCACGTCCGAACGGGTCGTCATTGCGTGTGGTGGTGTAATCAATTCCCAACGCGGAATAAATCGTCGCGGCCACGTCTTCGTATTGAGCCGGGCGATTGGCCGACCATCCGGGTTCGGTGATGTAACCGCCATCGGCGCTGGTCGTGCCGATGATTTTGCCGCCGGTAACCCCCGCTCCGGCAAAGCAGGCAAAGTGCTGGAAGTAATGGTCGCGTCCGTTTTGACCGGTCAAAGGACCGACGGTGCGTCCGAATTCGCCCATCCACACGATCAGAGTTTCATCCAGCAACGTGCCGCCACGAGTTCCGGGAGTGGCCGCCAAATCCGTGAGCAGCGAGGACATTCCCAGATCGAATTCCTTGGCTCTGCCGCGCAACCGCGTATCGTCGGCAGTGTCGTAAATGTCGTCGTGGTGATCCCAACCGTCGTGGCGGATGTGAATGAAGCGCGTGCCCAAATTGCCTTTGACCAGGTTGCGCGCCACGATGCACGAATTGCCGAAACTGTTTCCGTTGACAGTTTGCTGTCCCACCATCGAGGTTCCGCCGTAACGAATCTGCTCTTCGGTGGTGAATTTGAACACGGCGTCCACTGCCGGGTCGTACATCATGGATTTGCCGCGATCGTAAAAACTGCCCATCGTCATGGCGTCGTCGCCCAGCGGCGAATTCGTGCGCAAACGCGTGTCAATGGCCTTCAGCGCGTTATACCGCGCTTCAAACGCCGCCTGGCCGTCGCCCGTGGCCGCTGTCCCGTGCGCCAGGCTACCCAACCCCGTTGGCGCGGGCGTGACATCGAACGGCGCATGCAAGCCATTGAAATATCCCGGCCCGACAATGTTGAAATTCGTATTGAGCGACACGAACACCGGCAGTTTCTGGTTGGCGGTTCGCTGCGATTCAAATTCCAGCGAAATGACGCTGCCGATGTTCGGCGCGATTTTGCCGAGCGCCGAACTGGGGCCGCGAGCGATTTGCGCCCAGGTTTGTTGCAGCGGATGCACCAGCGCCGGAGCGCGCATGCTGCGAACAATCGCAAACTTGTTCATCTGTTTGGCCAATTCCGGCATCAAGCCTTGCGGAAACATCGTGCCGCTGAAACTGGTTGGATTGAAATCCGACGGTGTCCACGAACCTTGTTTCAGGTCAAAGGTGTCCACGCTGGAGGGCGCTCCGGCCATCAGAACGAAGATGCAATAACGCGCGCTGTTGATCAGCGACGGCGCAATCGCACTGATTTTGCTGGCAGCCAGCAGTTCGGGCGTCATGCCGGTTGTGACCATTGCTCCGGCAACGCCCGCTCCGGCCAATTTGAAAAAGTCGCGCCGACCCAGCGTCGGGCCAGTGAGCGGAGAATTGCCGCGCGGCGCGTTCACTTCATTCAGTTCCTTGTAGTATTTATTCGCCATAAATCACCTCTCATTGCTCAGTAGTTAAAAATGAAGTCCATCTTGTTCAACAGCGCCCACTGAACACCTTCGGTCGCCTGTCGTTTGCCTTGCGAAGAAAACAGCGGCAACAGCGCGTCCAGCTCGTCCTGGCGCGGATTGCGCGAGAGCGTGTTC
>JAEUQP010001178.1 GCA_016789645.1 Acidobacteriota bacterium
CAGGTCAACGCCACCAAGATCGAAGGCAAAGTCCCGGCTCCGAACAGCAATGTCGTCACGCGCAGCTTCGTCGAATTCATCGGCACGGTGTCGAAACTGCCCGATACGGCGAATTACGTTGGCGATTGGACGGTTGCCGGAAAAGTGGTTCACGTCAACCGGCGCACGGTTGTTCGCCGCGAACGCTCGGCGATAACCCTTGGCGCAACGGTGGAAATTTACGGCGCTGAATTGCCCGACGGGACGATTGACGCCAAATTTATCGAAGTCGAACACGGCCCGGCAGGAGCCAGCTTCCAGACCTTTGCTGCGCTGGCTTCGGTCAACGCGGGCAGTTACCAGGAAGGCAACGCTTCGTCCGCCATCGTCGCTTCGTTCGGCAGCAATCTGGCCGGAGGCGTCGAAGTGGCGAAAAGCTTGCCGTTGCCGACCGAACTCGGCGGCGTGTCGGTGTTGATTGACGGACGACCGGCGGGGTTGTTCTTCATTTCGCCGGGACAGATCAACTATCAAGTGCCGGATGATTTGTTGCCGGGCGCGGCTCAGGTGACTGTTATGCGAAACGGGCAGGCAGTGGCGCAAGGCACGCTGGAACTCGGCAACGTCAGTCCCAGCATCTTCACGGCGGATTCCAGCGGCGCGGGCGTTCCCGCCGGTTTGTTGTTGCGCGTTCGCGCCAACGGTCAACAGGTGTACGAACCACTGGCAACGTACAACAACGGCAAAGTTACTCCGGTGACGATCACGCGTAACATCGGCGACCGTTTGTTCCTGGTGTTGTACGGAACCGGCTGGCGTGGGACCGATGATTTCGACGGAAACGCTGGCAACGGCGTCGCCGAAAATCTGGAAGCGACCATCGGCAATGCGAAAGCGACCGTCTGGTTTGCCGGAGAAGCTCCGGGATTTGCCGGACTTGACCAGATGAACGTCGAAATTCCGAACGGCGTCAGCGGAACCGTCACCTTGCTGGTCAAAGTCGGCGACGGCGAAGGCAAGGTCGCTCGCACCAACTCCGTGACGATCACGATTCGATAATAACCAAAATCTACGTCGTTAAGTAACCGGGAGCACAATCGAACGAAAGCTGTATAGCTTGTATTCGATTTGTGCTCCTGGTTTTTTTGTCGCCTTCCTTTTCCCATCCTTCTCGGTAATTGCTATTGATATGTAAGCAGCTATAGCTACTGTAAAAATTTTCTCTAAAAATTTCAAAAAGTGCTTGACAGTCCAAAATAGCAGGCATATTTTTCGCTCGCCTTATCACAGTAGCTCAAATCGTCAGCGGTCACAAAAACTGTTAGTTCGCTGAACCAGCTTAATCGCAAGCGGGCGTTAGGCGAGCGTGAATTGTTGTTTGGAAATGATTTCAAGCGGTTGAGTTTGGCTAAAGTCCTAACATCAGACCTAACATCAATCCTAACATCAGTAAACACTTCAAATTCTGAATTAACTCAAGGAGGTTTCCCGCATGAGATCAGCTAGATTGGTTGCTCTGTGTCTGCTTTGCGTATTGCTAACCAGCATTCAACTGTCAGGGAAAAGCGAAGGACAAGAGCGCAAGCGAGAACGTGGCACAGCCAAAGTAGAAGTCCTTCCCAGTGAAGGGGTAGAAGTAACGTATTCAAGAATAGAGACATTCCGACGCCAGCCAAATCTGGAATACAAAGTGATCAATCAAACCGGCGACGAAGCATCGCTTATGGTGATTGAGTTGATGGCCTTCGATGAAAACAATGAGTTGGTTGGTGGAACAAGAGTGGGATTGCCCGGGAATGTGCATTCGGGAACAGGCACTCAAGGCGAATTGGCGATCAGCCACAGGTTCATGACCGCCGCCCGATTGACTGCGAAATTCATCTTCCTCACGTCCAAAGATACAAACGAAAACCCTTCTTTGTTGTTGCTTCCTTGCTCGCCGAATTTTTGTGGACCGAGTGGAGCTTGTGGGAGCATGGCAGCGAAATGCAAAAGACCCCCTGTGAGTTATCACTGCGAAGTAGGCAGCGTCTCCTGTACCTGTGAATTTGAATGTGGGTGAGCATTCATCCTTTGATGAAATCGCAAACGACAACTATCCATATTCATCAAAGTCAGTTTGTTTGTAATACGCTGACTTGTATAAAAGGAGCAAAAATGAACTTTGTGAAGGTAACGATCCCACTACTTTTTTGTTGTTTACTTCTTTCTGTCAGCCAGTCAGATAAACAGTCCAATCAGGAGCGATTCACCATAGATCGCAAGATTGAGCTTTTAGGCAGCGATGGCGTTGAGGTTGGTTATGCCAAGCTGGCGAATATCAATGGTCGATTGCATTTGCAGTACCGACTGGTGAATAGGCTCGGAGTTGATGTTTCCAAACTGGCTGTTGAGTTGATTGGTTACGATTCCAAAGAGAATGTACTTGGTGGACAGCGAATTGTTTCGCGAATCAATCTGAAATCCGAAGCCAGTACGCAAGGTATGTTGGCAATTGATGCGAAGCTTGGTCGTGCAGAACGGCTGACGCTGAAATTCACGGTTCTGGGTTCAGGCAATCTGACGGCTACGGAAATGGAAGACCCGATTTGTGCCAATGATTATTGTGGCCCTAACGGAGATTGCGGAGGTTTGGCAGTTCTGCTTTGCAAACACGGGCTGGAAAGTTTTGATTGCAAACAAGGCGACCCGTGTGTGTGCAAATTTTCTTGCACACCACCGCCGCCTGCTAATTAAGGCAATGTCGCTCGTATTATCTCTGTGACGATCACGATTCGCTGATGTTCTGAATTGAGAGCGTCCCTTAACCAAAACACGAAAGGATGGAAACGCTATGTCGCTTACCTTCCTTTCGTGTTTTTTGCTTTTTATAGCTGACTATCTTGTAAGTAAATTAGTAGACAAGAAGCGCTGGTATTTAAGAAGTTGTGGAGGGTGAGAGGTTTTTTGCTAAAAATGCGAATCAAGGGTTAAAAAAGAGTAAATAGAAGGCTGTTGTCAGCTTGCCGTAGCAATGAACGAGTAATCCTTATTCGCCGAGCCACACAGGCCAAATTTCGTGCAGCAAGTTGAGGCGATGATTGAAGGCCTGATAGCTCGGCAATTAGGGAAATGACGCGCCCCAATGCTCTCGCGCATAGTGGTGAATGGCCTTCTGTTTGAAGTGACCCTGGAGATGTCCAAACAAGTAGACTGTCAGCGCCTCTTGATTCGCATCAAAAGTAACGTACCACGTTCACTTCACATCATTCAGCGTCCGCAAGGCTTGCTGGATGCGTTGGGTTGCAATAGCAACAGCTTGATCTGCCGCCACGTCTTCAGAAGTTTTGGTGGCGCGGTCGTAAAATTCGACTTTGCCTTCTTTCAGCTTTTTGGGACCAATGCGAATCTGGAACGGGAAACCGACCAGATCAGCGTCATTCAGTTTGACGCCTGCGCGTTCGTCACGGTCGTCGTACAACACTTCAACGCCCGCTTTGTTGAGTTCGTCGTAGATGCGGTCTCCGGTCGCTTTGGCGTCGGCGTCTTTGACATTCAGCGGCGTCACCACAATCTGGAACGGGGCAATCGTAATCGGGAAGATGATTCCTGCGTCATCGTTGTGGCGTTCGATGGCGGCAGCCAGAATTCGTTCGACGCCGATGCCGTAACTGCCCATGACGATGGGAACCGGTTTGCCTTCGGCGTTGAGCACCGTTGCGCCCATCGAAACGCTGTATTTCGTGCCG
>JAEUQP010000010.1 GCA_016789645.1 Acidobacteriota bacterium
GCGTCCGTCCAAAAATCCAAGCTTGACGACATACATCCAGAGGAATCGTAACAACGGGCGAAACGGCAATCGCGCCCACAATCGTTTGATGAATCGTTTGCGTTCGATGGGAGAACCGAATAGCGACGCGCGCACGCTGCTTGCGCCCGAATTGCCCACGGCCAGATTGGTGTACACGCGCGCTTCCCAGTTTGAATATCGGTTATGCCGTTCGATGAAATGGTAAATGCTTTTGAAGTCTTCGTGCAGCAAATCGTGCTTCAGGTATTCGGCGCGCCCGTCCAGCAAGACGTGTTCGTGAACTTCCACGTCGCCCGCGTTTTCCACATCTTCGGCGTGCGGACGTTCAAATCGTCCACACTGATGTTTGAACAATCGCAAATTCCAGCTTGGATACCAGCCGCAATGTTTGATCCAGCGTCCCAGAAAAATCAGCCGCCGATTGATGTAATACCCGTCTGCGTCATTCGGATGATTCAACACTTCTGCGATTTCCGTTGCCAATTCCGGCGTCACACGTTCGTCGGCATCAAGCAGCAGCACCCACTCGTGTTTGAACGGCAAATGTTCCAGCGCCCAGTTTTTCTTTTTCGGAAAGCCTCCGGTGTAATCAAATTGGACGACTCGAGCGCCAAACTGTTCGGCGATTTCACAGGTTCGATCCGTGCTATGCGAATCCACCAGCCAGATTTCATCCGCCCAAACGACGCTTTCCAGACACGCAACCATGTTGCGTTCTTCGTTTTTGACGGGAACGATAACCGAAACCGGGAGCTTGCTGGATTGAGAGATCATCGTTTGTTTTAACCAGCCCTTGCTTACGCGCGGGCTACCGACTCAACGACGCGAGCGATCAGCGCCGTCAACTGGCGAACATGCTCGCGCCAGGAAAATTCATTGCTGCGCTGCAGACCGCGCGCGCTTAGCTGTTTTTTCAGAGTCTGATCTGTCAGCACTTGAACGCATCGCTCCGCCAGGTTCGTTTCGTCAAACACGCCAAAGTACACCGCCGCATCACCGCACAGTTCACGATGCACGGGCAAATCCGCTGAAACAACCGGCAAGCCCGAAGCCATCGCTTCGACCAGTGGATGGCCAAAGCTTTCGGAATACGATGGACAAACAAACACGTCGCAGAGTTTGTACAGTTGATGCAGTTTGTCGTAATCAACCGCGCCGAGCATGGCAATGTCGTCACGCACGCCCAGCCGGTCAATCAATTCCGCCGCTGCCGTTGCATCGTAACCTCCGTAAACGGCTCCGCGTTGAATATCAGTTGTCAAAACCAACTGCACGTCTTCGCCGGTCTGTTGTTTCATTCGCAATTTGATGAGCGGCAAGGCGCGAATCAGGGTTTCAAAGTTGCGAAAGTAATTGTAATGGCTGACATACAACAACCGGCGACAATTGTGGCGCAGGTTTACTTTGGCCAACAACTCATCCGGCAACGGAGTTTGATTCGAAACGAAGGTTTCGGCGTCAAATCCAAAACGAAGCGTTTCGATTTTGACGTGCTCCAAACCTTGGGTGGTTTCGATCTTTTGGGCAAATGCCGCGGTGGGCGCGACATTGACTGTGGCGCTTTTGATGGATCGTTTCGCCAGCCAGCATTTTATCCGGTGTGCAAGAAGCTCCCGGCCTAACTTGCGGGTTTGCAAATCACGGGCGAACTCCGCCGAAAACAGCAGGTCATTGCGATTAAACAGAATTTGAGGCACAGGCGAATGGAGCAAGGCAAAGTTGCCCAACGACACCAGCACATCAATGCGTCGTGATCGGATGAGATTTCGCAACTCGCTTTGTTCCCACCACAACCGCTGCAACAATCCTCCTGTTTCGACGACCTCGGTAGTCACTTTCCCCGGCGTCAGATGAAGACGGTGTTCCGGGTCTGATTGCGGCAGCAGCACCAGATACCGCTGCTGCTCGTCGCAGTCATTCAACAGCGGCAACACGTTTCGCAAATAGGTCACGCCGCCTCCGGCAGTCGAAGCCAGCGCGTTGAAAAGAACGTGAATCACTTTGGGCAAAATCAGGGAAGGTTGGTCGCTGAGGTTGAATCGGAATCCTTGATCCGAAGCACGGTGATGATTTCATCCTGCGAACGAAATCGCGTGACGACGGAACAATGTTGTAGCGAAAAATTTCGTGCAGCCATGACTTCATCTACGCGATTGCGCCACGGTTCGACCGCCAACATCTGTTCGATGGGAAATTCCGGGTCCAGCATGCGCCGCAAATTTCCGTAAGCGGCAATGTACCGCCAACCCAATTTCCGCTGTTCGGCCTCCCATCCGGTTGGCCCAGTTTCCGGGTACAACTTCGCTTCGATTTCGCGAAACGGCAGATAGGGTTCATGGGTGAAGTCTCTGTCCCAAAACGCAAACCACAACCCGGCGCTGGCAAAGACTGGCTCAGACGCGGGAACCGCAGCTCGCAATTCATTCAACTGCGCTTGAAGCGGCGTATCCTGTCGCGCTTTCCAGTGCCAGACGCCTAAATTGAACGCATACGCCGCAATCACTGCTGCCAAAACGCCGCGCCTGATCCATTGCCACGAAACCAGCTCAAACGCTCTGGCCATCCACAACGCAAACAGCGGCCAGGCAAAAATCAGATACCAGCCGAACGAATTGCTCATCAACGCAGCCGCGATCAGGAAAAAGACTCCCCAAGTCAAAACGATGGCTTTTTCGGTTCGCCCACCTCGCCACAGCAAATACACTCCGCTGGCCAGAATACAGATTCCTTCCAGCAAATGGCGATGACCGCGGGCATTCCAAAACCAGTTCAAGTACCGTTGCAATTCTGCGCCAAGCGCTCCAACCAATCCGCGATCCAGAATTTTGACGCCGTGCGTCGCCAACCCGTGCACGGAGCTTTGCCGATGAAAGGCTGCGACGTTTGGCCAGTAATGTCTTGCCAACCAGTACACAATGCCAATCACGCCGCCGCCGCCATACACCAGCACTCCGCGCCAAAGCTGGTTCCAGGCAGGTCGTTTCGCCAACAGCCACAACAAAATTGGCACAGGAGCTAGCAAAAATCCGTTGGGATGAACATCTCCGCTGACGCCCATCGTCAATCCTGCCAGGAACAATCTGCCAAACGGCGATTCAACGGAAGAAGACGCCACCAACCAAAACGCCACCAGCAAAAACA
>JAEUQP010000777.1 GCA_016789645.1 Acidobacteriota bacterium
AACACGCACAGAACCGCTGCCCGTCGCTTTTTCCAACCAACAGACCAATGCACTGCCATCCGGGAGCAGCAGCGTTTCCACGCGGCCAACCGGATTGCCGTCGTCAATTTTGATTGGTTGGCCGAAGCTTTCGCCGCTGTCTGTGGAAACCGCCAGATTGACTTGAGGCTTGTCATTGACGGCGGTGAACCACGCGACGGCGACTCGTTTGCCGGCAGCCGCAATCGAAGGGCCGTTGACCGGACAGCCGTTCAGTTTCCAGCCGTCGTTGTGAACCGGGCGAGGCTCCGTCCATTTGCCGTTTTTCAATCGGACGATGGAAATGTCGCGCATTTCATCATCCGACCGGTCGCGGTACACCACCACAGCTCCTTCGTCAGTTGCCGCCGCTGATGTCTGGCAGCATTCGCAAACGCGGGCATCGAGTTTGGTTTCGTTGATCAACGTGCCGTCACGTTTGATCGTCACGTACCGCAGCGTCATGTTTCCGTGGCCATGCCCGTGATCGTCTTTTTTACCGTCGGGACCGCCCGAAGTCATTTCGCGTCCATCCAACCAGACAGCAGCAAGCTGCCCGTCTTTGGCCGCAAACAGGGAAACGAATCCGTGCTCGGCTTTGACCCCGTCGCGGTGCGGCACAAACGGCTTGCCCCATGTTTTTCCCGCGTCGAACGAACGCGAAATCGTCACGTCGTAATCGAATGTGCCGGAACCGCTTTTGACCAGCCAATGCGCTGCCAGCGATCCATCCGGCAAGACAATCATTGAAGGAAAGTCCGCCCAGTTGACGAACCAGTTCGAGCCTTCGGCAATGACGCGCGGCGCTGACCAGCCATCGCCTTCTTTGCCAGATTCTCTGACAGAAAAGCGAAGGGAAAATTTCCCTTCGCCCATCCGTTCAATCCAGCTCAGATAGACCTTGCCGTCGCGCGAAACCGTCAGATTGGGTTGACCGCTCCCCGCGCCCGCTGGCGAAGGCAGTTCGCGCACTTGCGCCAGCGCCAGCACTGGCAAAAGCCAAATTAACGCCAAAAATAGAATCCGGAGCTTGTCCATAATTTTCCTTGGTAATAGATATATGTTTTCTGTCATTTATTTTGAGACTGCCCCACAGTAAAGGCAAGCTAGCAAGAAAATTTTTGCGGCGTTATCTTATTCTTTTTCAGATATTTTCGTTACATTTCGTCAATGAACAGAAAAAAATTATTGCCAGTGCAGCAAATTTGCTGTAGCGTGGCGACGAAATTGTGCAGCAGTTTTGCTGCACCCTAACAGGAGAGGTTGTTATGAGAAATATGACTGGACGGCCAGTTTCTGAAGAAGATTTTTTCAATCGCGAAGCAGAATTGGCAGACCTTTGGCGCAAACTTGAAACCGACCACATTTTACTTCTGGCGCCGCGTCGCGTAGGCAAAACTTCGCTGATGTACAAACTCATGGCTGAAGCTCCGCAACGTCCGGACACTTATGCCATCTACCTGAGCGTGCCGGACATTGACACGGAGTTAGAGTTTGTCGAACGGCTTTATCGTGCTGTGTTGGAATCGCCTCAAGCCACTTCCCGTCTCAGCCGAGTCTGGGACACGCTGAAATCAAGTTCCATCGGAAAGTTCTTCAACCGCATTGAATCGGTCAATCTTGCCGAACTGTTTGAAATTGGTTGGCGCGAAGCAAAGCCTGAAGACTGGGAAACGCTGGGACGAGAATTGATTCACGCGCTGCGCAAACTGGAAAGCCGCTGGCTGATTTTGGTGGATGAACTGCCGGTCTTCGTCCTCAATCTGATTAAACAAGACCCGACCGCCGCTCGCGCTCGCACTTTCTTGTACTGGCTACGCCAAATGCGCCAGATGCCGCCGCCTGAAGGCGAACGTTTGCGCTTTTTGCTGGCAGGTTCCATCGGCCTGGATACAGTCGCCAGCCGCTACCGCATGGGCGATACGATCAACGATCTGACGATCAAAACCTTGGGCACTTTCAGTCCTGCAACTGCCGACCAATTTCTAGCGACGTTGGGTGAGGATTACGGCTTAGACCTTACGCCGGAAGTCCGGCAGCGCATCTGCGAACGCGCCGAATGGTTGATTCCATATTATCTGCAATTGTTTTTCAGCGGCTTGCTGGAAATTTGCAGTGATGAGCGTGCCGTGCCATCAGTGGAAATGGTGGACGAAGTCTTTGAAGTTCTGCTTTCCCATGGACGGCGCAGCTATTTTGATTACTGGCACCAGCGATTGACTGAAGAACTGGGTTCGCCACAGGACGAATGGGCGAGCGCGTTGCTCAACGCCTGTTCGCGGGATGCGAAAGGCGTTACTCGGCAAACTTTCGCGGCCACGCTTTCGCGGCATGTCTCTGACACGAATCAACGAGACGAAACGCTCAACTGGCTGATTGATGTGTTGATCGGCGATGGGTATCTGGTCGAAATAGAAGGACGTTATCGGTTTCGTTCCAGCCTGTTGCGCGAATTCTGGCATCGGAGGTTTGCGCAATGAACGGGGAGAATTCATCAAACGAGCCGTTGCCCGCGCTGGCTGTTTACAACCCATCGCTTTTGAAGAAAGAAGAGTTAATCGCGCAATTCATCGCGCGCCGTCCGTTGCTAGACCGTTTGGTTGAAGACCTTCGGCGTTGCGGCGGCAAAAGCGGCTGCCAGCATCACCTGATCGTAGGGCCGCGCGGCAGCGGCAAAACTACGCTGCTGCGCCGGTTGCGTTACGCCATCGAAGACGATGCGGAACTTTCTGCGCGCTGGGTTCCGCTGGTGTTTCCCGAAGAACAGTACAACGTTTCCAGGCTATCAGACCTTTGGGTCAACTGCCTGGACGCGCTGAGCGATATGCTGGAACGCCGCCAACGCGAAACCGAAGCCGAGGCGCTGGATGAACTGATCGAAAACCTGCCTGCCGATGACGAAAAGCGCCGAACGCAAGCTGCGCTGGACCTGTTGATTGGCTGGGCCAAACAGCAGAATCGGGAACTGGTTTTGCTGTTCGACAACTCCGACCTGATCTTTGACCGGCTCAGCAGCGATCATTGGGCGATCCGCGAAGTCCTTTCTGCCGACAATCACCTACTTTTCATCGGCGCAACCAGCGCCCCTATCGAAGCGACCTACGATCACAAAGGAGCTTTCTACGATTTCTTCAAAATCCACGAGATACGCGGACTGAACGATGCTGAAACGCGCGAAGTCCTGCTCAACCTGGCGCGGCTACGCAAAACACCGCGCGTGATTGAACTGCTCGAACGCGAACCCGGACGAATCCGTTCGCTGAATCTGCTGACTGGCGGCAATCTGCGCACAATCATAGTCCTGTATCAAGTGTTGGCCAGCGGAACCGACGACAGCATTCGCACCGACCTGGAACAACTGTTGGATCAGTACACGCCGCTTTACAAACACCGCTTTGAATCTCTCTCTCCGCAATTGCAACAAATTGTTGACGCTTTGGCGCTCAACTGGGACCCGACCTCCGCAGCCGTTCTGGCTGAAAAGCTGCGGCTGGAAACCAACGTCGTTTCTGCCGGACTGAATCGTCTGGCCAACGACGGCGTAGTCGAAAAAGCTCCTTCGCCGCCGGGCGAAAAGATGTTCTTTCAGATCACCGAGCGGTTCTTCAATATCTGGTACTTGATGCGCGCCAGTCGCCGAGTTCGTCGCAAACTTCTCTGGCTGGTCGAATTCCTGAAGATGTTTTACGGAGCATCCGGCCTGCGCCAGCGTGCGCGCCGTCTGGTTCGGTCGCATTTTCCAGGGCGCAATCAATCCCACCGCGCCGAACTCGCTTTGGCTTATGCCAGAGCCGTCAAAGACCCTGCCTTGCGCCGCGCGCTTGAAACCGAAGGCGTTCGCTCTTTGATGGGCGGCGTGGACGGCGGGCGTCACAGCTTCAAGGCCATTTTCGACCTCGATGGCGAAGACGCTTCGTTGAAAGACATTGTTGACCGGTTTCAAACCCTCGGCGCGCTCAGCGAAAAGATCGAACAGGCCAAGGGAAACCTGTCGGCGGAACTCTGGGATCGTTTGATCGCCGCGCCGTCAATGAGCCTGGAAGAAAAGAAAAAGACCGCCGAAGAAATCGCCAAACTCGGCACGGATGAATGCAAACCATGGATTGAAAAATTCACAGCGGAAGCGGAACTGCTTGCGGACAAATTTGGCGCTGAATCCTGCCGGGAACTCTTCGATGCTATTCGCAGTGGAGACATGGCCGACGGCGCCGATGTCGAAGGAGCGGATGCGGCGGCGATCAAATGGAATGACGCTTCTCTCAAAGTCATCGCCCGCATTGCCAAATTTGAAGCGACCCAAGACAAAACCCTGCTCGACGAAATAGAAAAAATCCTTGCTCAGGTTAAATCGCCGCACCTTTGGCTCAGTTGGGCTGAAACGCTAGCTGGTTCAAACGGCGACCAGGAAAAACTCAATCAGGCTTACGAACGAATCATTGCGCTTGAAGGCCACGACGCATGCACTTGGCATAGAGTAGGAAGGTTGCTCAAATACGACCTCAAGCGTTACGCGGAAGCGGAAGCGGCTTACCGAAAATCCATAGAGATGAATCCTAAAGTGGCTAGGGTTTGGGATGGTTTGGGGCATTTGTTGACCGAGTTTCTAAACCGTTTCGACGAAGCAGAAGCAGCTTTTCGGAAGGCGATAGAGCTTGATCCTACAGACGCTGAACCCTGGGATAGCCTTGGCGATTTGAAGAAACACTTGGATCAGTACAAGGAGGCTGAAGAGGCGTATCGTAAGGCAATCCAACTTGATCCGAGCGAAGGGGCTTATTGGAATGACCTCGGCAATCTACTCAAGGATCATCTTAATCGCTATGGTGAAGCTGAAGAAGCGTATCGCAAGGCAATTGAACTCGACTTAAATGAAGCTTTGTATTGGAACAATTTAGGGCTACTGTTCCACTATGGGATGAAAGAACGATTCGAGGAAGCCGAAGAGGCGTATCGCAAGGCAATCGAACTCAACCCAAGCGAGCAGATTCATTGGAATGATCTTGGCGACCTACTGGTGGATCATCTTAGTCGTTACAGTGAAGCGAAAGAGGCGTATAGCAAAGCAATTGAGCTTGATTCGAGCAATGGATCTACTTGGAATGATCTCGGTGGCTTACTTACGGACTATCTTAAACGCTATGACGAAGCAGAGGCAGCGTGTCGCAAGGCGATTGAACTTAATCCAGAAGAAGCAATTTACTGGAACAACTTCGGCTATCTACTATCGGCCCATCTAAAACGCTATGACGAAGCAGAAGAGGTATTTCGCAAGGCAATTGAACTCGACCCAAAGGAAGCGATTTACTGGGCCAATCTGGGGCGGCTCCTTCACTATGCAATGAAAGAACGATTCGAGGAAGCGGAAAAGGCGTATCGCAAGGCAATTGAACTCGATCCAAAAGAAGCATGGTTTTGGAAGAACCTCGGCGACCTACTCACAGATCCTTTCAGTCGCTATAGCGAAGCGGAGGAAGCGTATCGCAAAGCAATTGAACTCAATCCACAAGGGGCGTGGTTCTGGAACGCTCTAGGGACCTTTTTTCACTATTCGATAAAAGAAAGATTCGAGGAAGCGGAAGAGGAATATCGTAAGGCAATCGAACTTGCACCAAACGAGGCGATTTATTGGGATAACCTCGGCGACTTATTGGCTGATTATCTTCACCGCAATGAAGAAGCTGAAGAGGCTTTTAGGAAAGCCATGGAGATCGCGCCCGAAGAAGCTGAACGCCATAACAGTTTGGCTTGGCGGCTATATTTGCGAAATAAAGAGTTAGGCGAAGCAGAGGTTCATTCGCGCCGTGCTGTTGAACTGGAGCCTGATGAATTGAACTGCGCCCATACGCACGCCTGCGTTTTAGCCAAGCGAGGTAAATGGGAAGAAGCTTTACCTTTTGCGCGCAAATTCATTCAAGAAGGTGACGACGAATATCACGAGAGTATTTGGCCAGAGATCGTCATGTTCTTCCGCGATGCCGTCGCCACGAACCATACGGAGAACGCAGTAGCATTGCTTGACGAAACGGAATACGGCGAGCGTTGGCGGCCTTTGCGTGAGGCGTTACAGGCGATTGCCGAAGATGATTCCACATACCTGCTGCGCGTTGCGCCGGAAGTCCGCCAACCTGCCGAAGAGATTGTTGCGTTGCTGCTGCCGGAAGGCGTCAAGCTCGGAACTTCGCCGAAACCGGCACGTGCGCGCCAGACTCGGCGAAGACGATCGCTTTCCTGAACTTTGCCGCGCCTTATCCGCCGTGATGGTGATGTGCGTCTTTTTTGTTCGGCCACGTCGGGCCGGGTTCGTATTTGCCTTCTTTGATCAGCGCCATCATGCGGTCGTATTGATCCGGGGGCAAGACGCGAACCAGCGTCATCATTCCCATCATCGCGCCTGTCCAGCCTTCGGGCAGCCAGGAATTTTCCGGTTTGGCGACTTCGGCGTCCATCGTCATCCACATATCTTGAGGATAGCCGGGAACTCGCTTTTTCTTTTCGCCAGCAGTCTGACTTTTCGGCAGAACCAGCGCCATGTTGCATTTCGGACAATTTCCGGGTTTGTCGGATTTCACTTCCGGGTGCATCGGGCAGGAATAGACCATAGCGGCTTTGTCCTGGCCGACGCCATTGGAAACGCTATGTTCCAGCGGCACGCCGAGCGTGCGCCCAAACGCCGGGCCGTTTTCGTCCGACAGGGCGTGGCCTTTGGTGATGATGCCCATGCCGGATTCCATTTCACGGCTGGGCGGGGCCATGTGTTCGGAATGATTCATCGGCCCGACCATGGAAACCATCTGATTCATCATGTGGTGCGGCAAATGGCAGTGAATCATCCAATCGCCAATGTTCGTCGCTTCAAATTCGATGTCGCGCGCCTGTGCGACGCCGACCAACACAGTGTTGCCCGGGTACCAACCGACTTCGGGAATGCGCCCGCCTTCGGTGCCCGTGACGTAAAACTGATGGCCGTGCATGTGAATCGGATGATGGTCCATGCTCAGGTTGACCAGTCGAATGCGTACACGTTCGCCGTGTTTGACGATCAACGGCGTGCAAGCCGGGCCGGCTTTGCCGTTGAAAGTCAGCCAGTTGAATTCCATCGCCAGCGTGTTGGGCACGGTGTTGTTCGGCAAAATCGCCCAGCCTTGCAAAATCAAACCGAAGTCTTTGTCCACTTTCGGCGTTTGCTTTTCGCGCGGATGAACGATGAAAAAACCGATCATCCCCATCATTTCCTGCATCGGCATGTGCGAGTGATAAAAGAACGTGCCGTGTTGATGCAGCATGAATTC
>JAEUQP010000032.1 GCA_016789645.1 Acidobacteriota bacterium
CGGTTTGGTCTGCGTGACTTTCAATCCAAATTGCCGCGCCAGCCGATGGCCGAAATCCGTTGCGCCCATTTTGGGAATCGAAAGCCCGCCGGTGGCCACGACCAGCGATTCACTTTCAAACCGACCTTGGCTGGTTTCGACAAAGAAGGTGTCGCCGAGTTTTTCGACGGATTGAACCTGGCAATTGACGCGGATTGCGACGTTGGCTTGGCGGCATTCGTCCAAGAGCAGGTTGACGATTTGTTGCGAGCTTTCATTGCAGAACAACTGGCCGAGCTTCTTTTCGTGAAATGCGATTCGATGTTTTTTGACCAGTTCGATGAAATCCTGCGGCTTAAATCTGGCCAGCGCCGATTTGTGGAAGTTTGGATTGCTGCTCAGAAAATTGTCGGGAGCAGTGTGCAGATTGGTGAAATTGCAGCGTCCGCCGCCACTGATCAAAATCTTTTTGCCGACTTTTTCGGCGTGTTCCAGCACCAGTACCGAACGGCGGCGCTGGCCAGCGGTCAAGGCGCAAAACAATCCGGCGGCGCCTCCGCCGATGACGATGACGTCTGTTTTCATTGGTGAATGTTCGAATCAGTAAGGTTTACCGAAACCGTAGATTAGCATATCTTGTCGGCCTTCCTGACTTATCACCAAAATCTTTTGAGGAACCAATGGCACTGATTGGAGCAAATGAACTGAAACGCAAAATGTTGATTACGGTCGAAGGCCAACCGTATACCGTGGTCGAAGTCACTTTCGCCAGCCCCAGCGCGCGTGGGGCTTCGACAATGGTTCGCACAAAGTTGCGGCACTTGTTGACCGAAGCCGTGCTGGAAAAATCATTCAAGACCGACGAAAAATTCGTGGAGCCGGATGTCGTCCTGACGCCCACGTCCTTTCTGTATTCCGATGGCGACGGCTATCACTTCATGGATGACGAATCGTATGAGCAGTTCTCTTTGACTGAAGAGCAATTGGGCGACGATCGCTATTACCTGAAAGACGGCGTCTCGTTGCAGGTTCGCAAATACAACGGCGAACCCATTGCGTTGCAATTGCCACCGCACATTGATTTGACTGTAACCGATGCCGAACCCGGCGTGCGCGGCGATTCGGCTTCGGGCGGAACGACCAAAGCGGCGACGCTGGAAACCGGATTGGTGGTACGCGTGCCGCTGTTCATCAAAGAAGGCGAGTTGATTCGCATCAACACGCAAACCGGCGAATTCGTCAGTCGTGCAAAAGAGTAGTTCAACAATTTCAACCACGAATAAACACGAATTGCCACGAATGATGTCGGGTTCGGATTCGTGCTTATTCGTGAACTTTCGTAGTTAAAAAACCGGTTTATGACGAAACTTCGATGGGGATTGATTGGCTGTGGCGACATTTCGCGCAAGCGGGTCGCTCCGGCTCTGAACGAACTGGAAACCTGTGAACTGGTGGCCGTCAATCGCGGGCGCGTCGAACTGGCTGAAAGCTTCGCGCGCGAATTCGGCGCACGGCGTTGGTATGCCGACTGGCGGGAACTGCTGGCCGACCAGGAAATTGACGCAGTGTACATTGCCACGCCGGTTTACCTGCACGTCGAACAAACCATTGCCGCCGCCGAAGCCGGGAAGCATGTGTTGTGCGAAAAGCCCATGGCAATGAACGTTGCCGAATGCGACCAAATGATCGCGGCGTGCCGGGCGAACGGCGTCAAACTCGGCATTGCGTATTACCGCCACTTTTACCCCGTGGTGCAGCGGGCCAAAGCGATCATTGCGTCCGGCGAAATCGGCAAACCGGTTGTCGCGCAAATCAACGCCTTTGAACGGTTCAACCCGCAACATGGCGAAGACCGCCACTGGTTGCTGGAAGCCGCCAAAGCGGGCGGCGGCCCGATGATGGATTTCGGCTGTCATCGCATCGAAGTGTTGATGAATCTGTTTGGCCAGATTCGGCGGACAAAAAGCCTGACCGGATGCGCGCTCTTTGACCGCGAAGTTGAAGACACCAGCATCGCCAGTTTTGAATTTGATTCAGGGTTGCAGGCCGCGTTGACCGTTACGCACGCTGCGCTGGAATCGCAGGACACACTGGACATTTTCGGCAGCGAAGGTTCGTTGCATATTCCGGTG
>JAEUQP010000035.1 GCA_016789645.1 Acidobacteriota bacterium
CGGATCGTAAGCGACGACGGTTTCCCAACCGTTGGTAATCAATTCGTCGCGATTGCCACTGCGAACGATCAGTGGCGTAGCATGCGTCTTTCGATGATCGCGTTTGACGCGCCAGACTTCCTTGCCCGTGCGTTTATCCACAGCGGAAATGAACGACAAATCCTTGCCGCCGTCTTCCAGATCGCATTGCAAGATGATGAGGTCTTTGTGCAAGACCGGCGAAGTCCCCGGCCCCATGCCGACTTTGCTGATTTTGCCGACGTTGGTTTTCCAAATCAGTTTGCCGTTGAAGTCGTAACAGTACAGTCCTTCGGCTTCAAAAAAGGCGTAGACGAATTTGCCGTCTGTCACCGGCGTGCCGGAAGCATAAGTGTTTTTCCGATGGCGGTCGTCCACCACAGCGCCTTCGTAAGCAACCTGCTCCCACAGAATCTTGCCAGTGTTTTTATCCAGACAAAGCACCTTCAAGGTGTGCTTTCTGTTCCCGGAAACGGCGTCGGGATGCACCCAAACTTTGCCGCTGCGAACGTGTTCGACGGCTTTGGCTCCGGGGATGATGTCGCCTTCGAGGTCTGTGGTCAGAAAGATTTTGTTTCCCCAAACCACCGGCGAAGAATGCCCTCGCCCCGGCAATGGAGTTTTCCATTGAATGTTCTTGTCAGCGCTCCATTCAACAGGCAGGTTCTTTTCCGTGGAAATGCCGCTGCCATTCGGACCACGAAATTGTGGCCAGTTGGCTTGAGCAAAGCACGTCAAACTGCTTAACACGCAGAAAAATGCTACCAGCGAACAGGTGAAAAGTTTTTTGGTCATAGGAAGATTTCCGATTCAATTTTCCGACTTTTGAGAATTGCCAGATTTACACCATGGTTTCTATTTCAACTTACAACAAGACCGCAGCCTTTCTACCAACACTTCCGGCTGGTTCGAGGTTAAAACCCAGTTTTTCATTCCTCCCGTTCCTTGAACAACCACTACTCTTGAAGGAAAGCACCTGCCAAAAATAAATGTCGTTACAGCAGGAGATGCCCTGAACTTTTTAACCGCCTCCAGAAAATCGTCTGTGCAGGCTCGTTGAACATCTTCATAACGAATGGTGTGCATTACAAAGTGAGAACAAAACACGACCTCCAAAGCCGACGAAGAAAATCTGTAGCTGGTAAAGAACGGGTATCCAACCAGCAGCACCCAGATAACGATAATAATCAGGCTAAAGAAAACCCCATCCATAATGAAAAAGAAGTTGGGCAGTGATTCAACGACAGATCACCGCCCAACTGATTCCAGACTTACCAACATTACTCAATCTTGTTGAATACACGCTTGGATTCAAAGGTTCCAGTCGCGCGATCAATGTAGTAATCCACAGTGAGCGTTTTGCCGTCAGCGGCAAGCGTCCATTTGCGGGTGACGGTGGAAACGACTTTGCCGTCCACGGAGGTTTCGTCTTTGATCAGAAGCCCGCGCCCGTTCGGCAACCACGAAGCCGTTCGTTTGCCCGTGGCGTTGGGTGGAGCAGCGGGTTTGAAGTCAACTTCTTTGCCATCCAGCGTGTAACTTTCAGTGATCTTCTGTTCGCCACCAGCTCCGGTTTTGACTTTGGTGTCAAAAGTCACCTGATCGCCGGTTTGCGTAATCGTCGCCGATTGTTCCAGCCCCGGCGGGTTGCTAAAGCTTTTGATTTTGTCCAATTCCCATTTGCCGCTGAAGTTCGGTTTCTGAAACGCAACCGCAATGCTCAGCAAACCAAACAGCAGCGCAAAACTGATGAGCAAGTTTTTGGTCTTCATCTTTGCCTCCTACTTTTTGTTGCTGATGCAGTACAGGTTCTTTTCTCCGCGAATGAAGATCATTCCGTCGGAAATCGCTGGCGAAGCGTAGACCGGTTCGCCAACGGAATTCGTCGCCAGAATTTCATACTTCGATCCGGCTTTGACAACGTAAGTGTCGCCGTCTTCGCTGGTGAGCAGAATCTTGCCGTCAAAGGCCACAGGCGAAGCGGTAAACGTCGCC
>JAEUQP010000053.1 GCA_016789645.1 Acidobacteriota bacterium
GGCGAAGTGCTGACGCTGTCGCCCGCGTTGCTGGAAAAGTATCTGGTTGCCGCGCGCAGAGTCAGCCGACTGGCCGTAGGCGACAAAACGCTGAAACCCGCTGAAGACCGCTTTCAACCTGCCAAAAATTCTCGCAACGAAAAAGTCAGCGACGATTTGCCGTTTTTTTCGCGCGGCGGAGTTTTGGTCAACTACTACTTTCCGCTGGATGGCGAGTACCTGATTCGCATCAAGCCGCAAAGTGGCGACGCCAGCCGATTTTTTGACGCGCGCGTGACGGTGAAAGCCGGACTGCGAACCGTCGGCGTGACCTTTCCGCGCCAAAGCGCCAAAGTCGAACCACCTGTTCCGCCGCCGAATCGGTTTGCTCCGCCGCCGCCGATGCCGCCGTCGCAACGCGTTCCGCTGGATTTGCGATTGGACGGCGCGCGCATCAAACGCTTTGAAGTCAGCGACAATCTGAACATCGAAAACCTGATTGTCAGCGGGCCGTTCAACATCACAGGACGAGGCGAAACCGCCAGCCGCGCGAAGATTTTCATTTGTCGCCCGACCACCGAAAGTGAAGAACCCGCTTGCGCGAAAAAGATTTTGACGGCGTTGGCTCGGCGCGCGTTTCGCCGCCCGGTGACTGATGCAGACGTGACCCCGCTGTTGAGCTTTTTCGAACAGGGAAAACAGGAAGGCGATTTCGACACCGGCATTCAGCACGCAATTGAAGCGATGCTGGTATCGCCGGATTTTCTTTTCCGCATCGAACGCGATCCGAAAACTTCAGCGAGCGTGTATCGGTTAAGCGACATCGAACTGGCTTCGCGGCTGTCGTTCTTTTTGTGGAGCAGCATTCCCGATGACGAATTGTTGACGCTGGGCGAACAAGGCAAGCTGAAATCTCCCGTTGTGTTGCAACAGCAGATTCGCCGGTTGCTGAACGATCCGCGTTCGCAGGCCTTCGTCAAAAACTTCGGCGGGCAATGGCTGCATTTGCGAAATCTGGAAACTTCGACGCCCGATCCGGAAATCTTTCCGGGCTTTGATGACAATCTGCGAGTGGCGTTCAGCCGCGAAACCGAATTGTTTTTTGAAAGCGTCCTGCGCGAAAACCGCAGCGTGACGGATTTGCTCGACGCCGATTACACCTATTTGAATCAGCGGCTGGCCGAACATTACGGCATTCGTGGCGTGTACGGCCCGCAATTCCGTCGAGTGGCATTGACCACCGAACAGCGCGCCACGCGCGGAGGCTTGCTGGGGCAGGGAAGCATTTTGACCGTGACTTCGTATCCGAATCGGACTTCGGTGGTGCAGCGCGGCAAATGGATTTTGGAAAATTTACTGGGTTCGCCGCCGCCACCGCCGCCTCCGGATGTGCCGGATTTGAAGCCGAAAAGCAGCGACGGGCGCTTGCTGAGCATGCGCGAACAACTGGATGTCCACCGTGCCAACGCAATTTGCGCTTCGTGCCACGCGCGAATGGATCCGATTGGGTTTGCGCTGGAAAACTTCGACGGCGTCGGCAAATGGCGAACGAAAGACGCCGGATTGCCGATTGACGCTTCGGGCAAATTGCCCAACGGAAAAGTGTTCACCGGCGCGCCGGAACTGAAAAAGATTTTGTTGACCGATCACCGCGATGAATTCATCACCACGGTGACGGAAAAATTGCTGACTTATGCGCTGGGGCGCGGTCTGGAAGGATATGACGCTCCCGCCGTGCGCGACATCATGCGAGTTTCGGCGAAGGACAATTACCGCTTGTCCGCCATGATTGCCGCCATCATCAACAGCAAACCGTTTCAAATGCGAAAGCGTTCGTAAATCATTCGTAAGTCAGAGGAGAACACCAGAATGATCGTGACTAAAAAATCATTGCCGCGCCGTGCGTTTCTGCGCGGAATGGGCGTAACGATGGCGTTGCCGTTGCTGGATGCAATGACTCCGGCGTTGGCGGCGAATGCCAAACCTGTCGTTCGGTTGGGATTCGTCTACGTTCCCAACGGAATCATCATGGAACACTGGCGACCGACCGG
>JAEUQP010000111.1 GCA_016789645.1 Acidobacteriota bacterium
CAGGTACAAGTAGCCGGAACGCGGAACTTCAATGCTCAGCCGCAGCATCTGGCCGGTGGAAAACGCTGTTGACGCTTCGACTCGTTCCGCCGCCAAATCGGACTTTTTGCCTTTGCGAACCACCAGAATTCGCGCGACGTCGTGATCTTTGGGCGTATTGCCAGCGACGTCCTGATACGGTTTCAAGCGCCAGATGGTAATGCCGACAACCGAGTTGCGTTCGGCGGCTGTCGGAATCGCGTTTTTGGGCAGCGCGGGCGTCGAACGTTTATAGCCCGGAGTGGTCGCGGGTTTTGCTGAAGGCTTCGCGGCTTGCGGACGATAGTTTGGTGGCCAGAACCGGCGCTCGGTATCTTGATCCTGTGCCATCGCCGACGACACGCCGAAAAGTACAAACGCGAAGGCGTTGATAAAACGATTGAATCTGATTGGTTTGAACATACTGTTTTCCTCCTTGTGACGAATGGCCGGGATTATAGCGGCTCAAAGTCATTGCGCTGTGACCTGTCTCACAGGTTACAAAATTATCTCCATTCTCCTTGAAGCCCGAATGCTGCCCAGAAATACGGCGCTTGCCATTGTTTCTGTTTTAGCAATTCAAGCTGTGCGGCGCGCAAGGCTGCTGCCGGTCGCTGGCCTTTGGCGAGCATGGCTTCGTAAAAGCTCTTCATCAACTCAGCAGTCGCTCGATCATTGACGTTCCACAAACTGACTACCACGCGCGGCGAACCGGCATACATAAACCCACGCGTTAAGCCGACAATTCCTTCGCCGCGAATTTCCTTGCCTAAGCCTGTCTGGCAGGCGCTGAGCACGACCAATTCCGTTGCAGGCAGCTTCACGTTGTACAGTTCCGGCGCAAGCAGATAGCCGTTTTGCGGCTTGCCTTGTTCATCCACCAACGACATCACCAAACCGGAAAGCTCTGGGTTCAAGCTGTTCAAAAATCCGTGCGTTGCGAAATGCAGGATTCGGTATTGGCTCAAGTCGTCGCTGGTGGCAGCGGCACGATTGGCGGCAAAGTCGAAGGCCGATTTACTGACTTCAGGAGTCGTCAACGAAAGGATCGCGTCGGCTTCGCGGCGTGTGTTTGGCAAGCGCGGAATGCGAAGTTCACCACCCGCGGCACCGGAATCTTTGGCAGTTTTGACGAGCAAGATGCGCGTCGGATCGCTGTCAGCAATATTGGCTGGGGCAGTGGCCTTGTCGTCTTTTTTCTCGGTGGCTTTTTCGTCAGCTTTGATAGAGACAATTTTGACGCGGTCGTCTTTGGCTTCAAACACCGGATCGGCAATCACAGCGATGGTTTTGGCGGCTTTGGGTTGGTTTGCGGTTTCGGTACGCAACACCGCCAGCGTCGTCGCCGAAGGCAAGGAAACGATTTCGTGACGGCTGACCAACGGTTTTCCGAATTGCGGATTCAACGGCAGAGCTTGAAATGGAACGTACTGCAATGCGCCATCAGCGACGACGATTAATCGCTTGTTGCCGAGCAAAGGCAATGCAGGGGTAAGAATGATTCGGCTCAAAGCAGCAGCGGCTTGCTGGCTTTCGGCATCGGCTGCGGCAATGCGATCCAGTTTTTGCCGTGCTGTCTCGCGCGGCAAAAATTGATTACGAGCTGTCAGAGCTTCGTAAAACCGTTTGGCGGCAGTTTCGATAACAGCGCGTTTCGGCAATGTAAAACTCTGCATTGAGTTTTGCCCGACAACCCACAAATAACTACGCTCTTCGCCGAGCGAGTATTCCAGCAGCAATGACCATGGATTCAGCAGTTGTTTCTGAATTTCGGTGAGCGTAAGCGGTTGCGGCTGAGTCAACGCGGCGTAACGTGGGCTAGTGTTGCGAATTTCGGCTTGTGTTGTGCGCAAATCGGCATTGAGTTGTTCGATTTCCTTGCCAAGTTCGGCGACTTGATTGGCTTGGGTGCGATTGCCGAACAGGCGAATTTGCTCGGAGGTTTTTTCGTTGATCTGTTCGTGCAATTCGCGTTCGCGTTCGACCAGTGTTGGATCAACACCCTGGCGAATTTCTGCATTGGCTTCGGTCAGCAATTCGATCAGGCTTCGTGCTCGCGCGCGTTCGCTGACCTGCAAGGCCTCGGCAATCAAGCCGGTCTTTAAGACGTTTTGGGGCGCGCGTTTGCCCATACGCATCAGCACGTCAATATACAAATCGTAATACTGCTGCACCGAGGCGCGATAGGACGCGCGCAGTTCGGGGCTGGACAGGTTGGCGCGCAACGATTCGACGATTTTGATCGCCCCTTGTATTTGCGAACGCGCCGGGCGCAGATTGTTGCGACTGCTTTCGATGCGCGCGATGCCATAACGAACTTTGGCTTCACGAAGCCGGTCGCCGACTTCGCGGCTGATCTTCAACGCCTGTTCGTGAAACTCCAGCGCCTGCGTTTTGTTGCCCAACGCGTCGTAGGCAAATCCGATGTTGTTGAGCGTGCGCGCTTCACCTTGGCGTTCGCCCGCGGAGCGCAGCAACGGCAAGGCCTGATTGTAAGCTTCGAGCGACTTTTGTCGTTCGCCCAATGAATCCTGAACCAGGCCGATGTTGTTTAACGTCGCCGCTTCGCCTGCCGCGTCTTTCAATTCGCGACGAATCGGCAATGCCTGTTCAAACGCAATCAAGGCTTGTTGGTATTCGCCCGAAGCCCAATATGCCAGCCCAAGATAGTTGAGCGTAATGCCTTCCCACCGACGATCTTTTACGGCGCGCAACGTTGCCAGCGATTGGTTGTAAATGGAAATGGCTTCCTGTGACGCGCCCAAGATGTCATAGCTGCGGGCAAGATTGACGGCCGTGATGGCCTCGCCGCGCGTATCGTTGGCCGCGCGGCGCAGTCGAACGGACTGATTGAACGCATCCAGCGCTTTTTGCTGTTCGCCCAAATCCGAATATGCCGCGCCCAGATTGTTCAGCGTCAATGCCTCGCCGGATCGGTCGTTCAAGGCGCGCCACAGCTTCAAGCCCTGCTGAAACTGATCAACAGCTTTTCGTTTTTCACCCAGGCTCAGATACGTCGAGCCAATGTTATTGAGCGTCAGAGCTTCGCCACGCCGATTATTTGTCGAACGGCGCATTGCCAGAACTTGCTGGTAGGCTTCCAAAGCCTTTCGCCGTTCGCCAAGATCGGAATAGGTAGTTGCCAGATTACCGAGCGTGATGGCTTCTCCAGCCGTGTCTTTGATTTCGCGGCGTAATACCAACGATTGGTTGAACAACTCCGCCGCTTTCGCTTTGTCGTTCATCGCCGAATAGACTGTGCCCAAATTGTTCAACGTTGCCGCTGTGGCATTGCGATTGTTCAATTCGCGTTGAATTGCCAGCGCCTGATTCAATGCACTCAATGCCTTCGGAAATTCCCGCAGGCGGTTGAACGTGTCTCCGGCGTTGTAAAGCGCCAGCGCTTCGGCATCTTTGTAGCTGGCGGCACGCCAATGCTCGGCGGCGGCGGCATATTTGTCAGCGGCTTGGCGGCGAGATTCCGGTTTGTTGTCGGCAAATAGCGCTTCGGCCTGGTAAAACGTTTGCTGCCCGGCAAACAAACTGTGGTCGTTGGCGGTTGGGGGGCGCGGCCCTTCGAGCGTCAGGCTGTACCGACCTCGAGCGTTTTTCTCGCTTGTTGCGATGACGATCTGGTAATTGCCTTCACCTTCTGCAATCCAGCAAGCCGACTCCGTTTTGTTCAGTTCTGACTGGATGTCCACTTCGGCGAGCTGTTTGCCGTCAGTTCCGATAATGGTGATTTTCAGGTCAGCGTCTCGCTGTTCAGCCAGCGTACGAATGAACTGTCCTGCCCCAATCGAAACGCGATACCGATGAGTTTCGCCGCTGGAAAGAGTCTTCACGACGGTTTGGCCGGATGCCAACGGGGCGGCTTCTTGCCCCAAGCCGGTCAGAGTGGTCAACAGCGTAAGAAAGAAGGATAACCCGAAGATCATTGTGAATTGGAATCGGCGAACAAGAACCTGCGGCGAAAACCTGACGCGAATCATGAAGTCTCCTTTTGGGATCGGCTTGAATGCTTCTCGACCGAAGGTTCAGATGATGCGCTTGGGCATCTGGGTTGGCAAGCATGTTTTTCGGATGGCTTTGCTCAGGAAAATGATGAATGTGGAGTTGGATGAGAGAACGAGCGAAGCAAGGTTTGTACGGTAAGACAGGCGGCCATTGAACAGGGAAGAAGAATTCGGCTTCGAAAGGGCAAATTCTTCTTCCCGTCTCGGTCAACGATGAAGAGCAGCTTAAAAACTGAACCGCATTCCGGTTTCCAGTCGTCTGCCAGGCATTGCCGCAATCGGCTGGCCAAAAAAGGGCGAAGTTTGCACTCCGGAAAAGCCAATCGGATTGGCATTGTTAAACAGGTTGGTGGCCTGGATGAAAAATTCTGTGCGGAACCGCTTTGGTTCTTGTCCGGGCATTCCGCTCATCATTCCCAACATGTCGCCGCTATCCGAACCGCCACGAATGACGCGAACTTGCGGGCCTCCTGCGCCTTGCGCTTCAGGAGGTTTGCCAAACCCGAAGCTGTAACTCACCCGCGTGCTCAAATCCCACATCCCTGCGCCACGTGCGCTGTTGCGTCGAACTCCGAGCGGACGGTCGTTGATGATTGTGTCGCCATTATCATCAAAGCCGGTCGTGATGTTGTAGGGCGTGGCGGAACTGGCCTGGAAAATCGAACTCAGGCCTAGCGATTTGGTCAGCCGATAATTGCCCATCGCAAAAAAACGATGGCGTGTGTCCATCAGAGACGGACCACGTTCGGCTCGTAGGTCGAAGTTGTTGGCAGGCAAACTCAATGCGCTGTCGGTTTCGTCGGTGATTTTCGACAGCGAATAATTCGCGCCGATCATGAATTTGCCCATCTTGAACCAGTTCATGTTCACGATCCACGTG